>NZ_JAEHBX010000249.1:0-440 GCF_016483395.1 Bacillus cereus group sp. N21 | reverse complement strand
AATTTATGTAAAATCATAATTAAGCTAAACTCTTCTTTAAATTCTTGCCCCTAACAAGGATTTAAAGACCATGCTATTTTTAGCTACAAATGCGTAAAAAGAAAAAAGCCAAATCTATACAGAATTTGGCTTTTTTCTTTGGAGTTCATGTAAATAACAACTTGAACCCACTACTCTTTTTCAAATGTAATTGTATTTTATCATATTTCAAACGTTTTGTTGTTAGATTTTTTAACTTATCAGAAAGTTCCGGGTGAATATTTGGAACAATCTTTATCCTATGATATTGCCCCCTAACTACTTGTATATGATAGAAAGTAAAACTAAGTTCATGACTTTTTATAATTTGTAAAATTAATCATTAAATTCTTATAGCTAATGTGTACCAAAAGGTGTGTTTTGTTTTCGGTATAAACCTAAAATTATTTTCATACCTTTTG
>NZ_JAEHBX010000248.1:0-442 GCF_016483395.1 Bacillus cereus group sp. N21 | reverse complement strand
TATGGAAAAGCGAAATTTATTCAAGTGGAAGCATTATCATCATGATATTATTTTGCAAACAGTAAGATGGTACCTACGGTACAACTTGAGCTTTCGTGATTTGGTGGAAATGATGGAGGAACGGGGCTTATCCGTTGCTCATACAACGATTATGCGTTGGGTTCATCAGTATGGTCCTGAATTAGACAAAAGAATCCGTCGTCATCTCAAGCAAACCAATGACTCTTGGAGAGTCGATGAAACATATATCAAAGTAAAAAGTCAATGGATGTACCTGTATCGTGCTGTCGATTCGAAAGGAAATACCATCGATTTTTACCTAAGCAAAGCAAGAAACCATAAGGCTGCAAAGCGATTCTTCAAGAAAGCTTTGCAGTCTTTTCATATTTCTGAGCCTCGTGTCGTGACAGTCGATAAGAATCCAGCTTATCCTATAGCAGTT
>NZ_JAEHBX010000247.1:0-443 GCF_016483395.1 Bacillus cereus group sp. N21 | reverse complement strand
ACCGCTAATTCATCGACATATCGTAAATAATCAACTGGTGCTCTTTCCGTCTGATCTACTAAGTATCCATAAATATCAAAGTCTGCTCTTGGTATTGACTTCTTACCATTTGGTTGATGCGACATCCTTACATAAGATTGAATCACTGATGCTGGTACAAGAAACACTGTCTTGTCCTTGCTAAACTCTATAAGGAAGAAACACACAGCTCCCATCTCCTCCGCTTTCTCCAGGTAATCCAATTGGTGCTGCGCGATGTTGCTTAAATCAAATCTTGTAAGACACTCCGTAGACTTCGCTTCAAATGCAATAGCTCGTCCTTTATAAACACCGTCATAATCCACTGTACTTTTAGATTCATAGAATCCGTTTGTTACTTGGCTCCCTCTACTTTTTAACACCTTCACAGGAGTCGGACGCTTGTTTATAAGCGCCACTCCCTC
>NZ_JAEHBX010000246.1:0-447 GCF_016483395.1 Bacillus cereus group sp. N21 | reverse complement strand
TGTTACTATGATTCTGACTCTTTCTGTAACTTTTTTTGGTAGTGATGCACAGGCTGATACTCTTTCGACAAATAATGCTTTAGTATCAGAAGACAACTCTTCTGTTGTATTACAAACATCTGAAGGTAAAGAGGAATCCATTACAACACTTGCAACGAAACAATTACCTTGGGACTTTTCTTATGAATTTGATTCGAATTTAGATGGTACTACTAGATTTTATTATGATTCTAATAAGGGCCGATTAAAGATATTCATGAAATCTAAAAGTGATGCTTCAGGAAATTTTAAAGTAACACTAATGAAAGATCCAACAGTTGGTTGGGACCATGCAGTTTCTCATACAAATTATCCAAGGAATAGTTCGAAAGGTTCTGGTGCAAAAATAAATTATAAAAAAAGTAGGACCTGAATTTCCTAATAAATTACAGATTATGATGCGATACC
>NZ_JAEHBX010000245.1:0-453 GCF_016483395.1 Bacillus cereus group sp. N21 | reverse complement strand
CCTACTTTTCCTATTAAAAAGCCTAATTTCTCAATTGATTGTAGAGAAATTAGGCTTTTTTCATCACTCCATTAAAGCGCCCTATAGTTTAATGACTTGATTTACTGATTATATCTTCAATCACTCACTTTGAACTATATAGATATAGTTTTTGTTGCAACTGTTTGTTGAAATGCCTTATCATGCTCAACAATAACCATTGTGGGATTAAATTGTTGAATAAGCTCTTCAATCTGCATACGCGAATAAATATCAATAAAATTTAATGGTTCATCCCATATATATAAATGAGCTTTCTCACATAAACTTTTAACGATAAGCAGCTTTTTCTTTTGTCCACCAGAATAATGAAATATATCTTTCTCAAATTGAATTCGGTCAAAATCCATCTTACGTAGGATGGATTTAAATAACGTCTCATCAATCTCGTGCTCTTCAATAAAGTCCGATAAC
>NZ_JAEHBX010000244.1:0-460 GCF_016483395.1 Bacillus cereus group sp. N21 | reverse complement strand
TTTAGACAAAATCACTGGAATAGGACAATTTTTAGCCGGAATTGCATGTATAATTATAGGGATTTTAAACTTTATAATTAAATAATTTATAATAGACAAAAAAAGATCCTTAATTAGGATCTTTTTTAATACCATAAATGAAAGTAAACTTTTGAATATTAGTTTACATTTACATATCATTATAAACTCCGTGATATAGTGACCCCACTTAGAAACAAGTGATTTTAACAACGTTAGGAGTGTTTCATGCAGTACAATGTCATTTATGTTGTATCGCAAGAAGAAAAATTACATTAGAAAAGAGCCGGAATTCACCCTGTTAAGAGTAAACCAAATCTTTAATATTTAAAGGACGAAAAAAAGAAACATAGAAGTGAAAAACTTCTGTGTTTCTTTTTGATTCATATATTTATTGGAAAATACTTTGAACTTTCAGGCACAGATACTTCTTCTACCCTAT
>NZ_JAEHBX010000243.1:0-480 GCF_016483395.1 Bacillus cereus group sp. N21 | reverse complement strand
TCGTCGGCAGCGTCAGATGTGTATAAGAGACAGCATATCACCGATGCAACTTTTTAAAATAATAGTATCATCATATCCGAAGTTTAGAATTTTCTTGCATTAGTAATCATTTTATGTTAATTAATCCTGTTTTCCATAAAACAAACTTTAATTGAAACAATATTATGTTTTGAGAAATAAGAATTAAAAGGCGTGTATCTAAATATTATCGATTTTATTTCATCATGTAAAGTAATATTTTATCGGAATATTCTTACCTTTATCAAAGTCAAATGCGTTATAATGCAAATTAGGTGCTATATTCACCAAAATTTATAAAGATGGAGGTTAGATTGATGTCTTCAAAAAACGAGCAGAAACCTATTTTAGCATCAGAAACACAATTAACTTCTTCTACTTTTAAGCATGAAGCATATGATATTTACAAAGAATTACGTGCATCTCATCCTGTTTATCCCTTATCTTTAGGAGAACAGTATC
>NZ_JAEHBX010000242.1:0-489 GCF_016483395.1 Bacillus cereus group sp. N21 | reverse complement strand
AGGCGGAACAGATATGACTTATATATGAAAAACAAACCAGTTAACAAGAGTGTTTCAAGGAAAAGAAGTAATTTCTGGGGTTAACATACATGTGAAAAAAGAGGGATTTACCGTTTGTTAGGACAGAATAGCGTTTGTAAAAATAATCATTATGAAGATGATTACAAATTTAATGTTGACCTTTTGTCATTGGTAGAGATGATAGCTGTGTGGTTAGTATGAAACAGCAAGCAACCACCTATCCAATATGAATAGAGGAGAGGAATGCCTTATGAAAACACGTAGCCAAATTACATTTGCAAGTCTGGCCCTTTTAATAGCTGGAAGTTCCCTGTTATACACAACGCCAACCTCAATTGTAAAAGCAGAGTCCACTCAAAATGTATCTAGTTCGTTACAAACAAGTACTCAACGAGATCGTAATTCCGTCAAGCAAGCAATGCGGGATACATTGCAACTTGGATTCCCGGGGATACTTGCTAAAACTTC
>NZ_JAEHBX010000241.1:0-490 GCF_016483395.1 Bacillus cereus group sp. N21 | reverse complement strand
CCTTGTGGTTCACTTTTCATTACTATGTATTCAAATATGTAGTGAGTTCTTGGTACGTCTGTAAAAGTATACCTTTATAAACAGGGTGGGTACATCTATGAAACATTGAATCATCAAGTTTATAAAGGTGATACGAACTAATTTATAAACGTTTATTTTCAGCGAATACCTTTATAAACGAATGTGATATAATTGCGGTAACAAATGGAAGGAGAATACAAAACGTGGCAAATATTTATGGATATATTCGTGTAAGTACAAAAGATCAAAATGAGCAACGTCAGTTACATAAGATGATGGAACGAGATGTGGAAGCTCGACGAATTTTTGTCGATAAAGCAAGTGGGCGACATTTTGATCGTCCTCAGTATCAATTATTACGAAAAGTATTAAGTACAGGTGATATTGTTTACATAGATGCTTTAGATCGTATGGGACGTAATTATGATGAAGTAATTTCAGAGTGGAAATACATAACAAGAGAATTACA
>NZ_JAEHBX010000240.1:0-498 GCF_016483395.1 Bacillus cereus group sp. N21 | reverse complement strand
GACGTCATCTTAAGACGACAAATGATTCCTGGAGAGTCGATGAAACGTATGTGAAAGTAAAAGGTCAATGGATGTATTTATATCGCGCAGTAGATTCTGAAGGAAACACCATTGATTTTTATCTAAGTGAATCAAGAGATAAACAAGCAGCCAAGCGCTTTTTCAAGAAAGCCTTGGCTGCTTCTCATATTTGTAAACCTCGTGTTATAACAGTAGACAAGAACCCAGCCTATCCCGTAGCGATTCAAGAGTTAAAAGAAGAGAAACGTATGCCTGAAGGCATACAAATAAGGCAAGTTAAATATCTCAATAATATAGTGGAACAGGATCACCGTTTCATTAAGAAACGTGTACGTTCTATGTTAGGATTCAAGTCATATGAAACAGCCACTTCTATATTGAGCGGCGTTGAAGCCATGCATATGATGAAAAAAAGACAACTTAACCTACAGGTGAAGTCTGCTCAAAATGAAGTTGGGTTCATACATAAGTTGTTTG
>NZ_JAEHBX010000024.1:0-69537 GCF_016483395.1 Bacillus cereus group sp. N21 | reverse complement strand
TCGTCGGCAGCGTCAGATGTGTATAAGAGACAGCCAGAATATTAGGTATGTACGGGTCATATTTATTTTCCAAAGAATTAATCAAAATTCCTCTGTAATTTACAAAATAACTAGGTATAAATACCTAGTTATTTTGTGTTTAAATGAAATACCAACTTCATCTTTTCTCTAATTTTTTTGTAAATCTATCATATTGCATCCGAAAAAGTTCAATGACAACCGGAAGATCCTCTTCGCTTTTTATATGATAACTAATCCATCCTGATTCAGGTAATACATGATGGGGCTGCGCTAACCCTTGGTTAACCAATTCATCCCGTTTTAATTTTGGAAATGGAAGATCAGCTAATGTATCTCCATGAAGATGACCTAACTCTTTCTTTTTATAATTTAATTCAATACCACCAAATCGATGTGGTTTTTCAGAAACCCCTTCCCAGCTCAGCACTTCTTTTCTAATCATTTCACTATATGACATGGCCATTCACTCCTTTATCATTCTGAATGTAAGAATACGATACCTTTTTTCTTTAAACGTTACATCACTCAAAGGTATCAATGTATTTACGAAAATAGTTTGATATTTGCAAGGTAAATGAAGCTCATGCTTTTTCAAAAAAACCATCATTTATTCGCTCTAATTCTATTTTATATTTGATTCAAACATACATTCATTGTATACGAATAGGTACAATCAATACTGCACACTAAGATAACTAGACTCATATCCTAATTCGTATACTTAATCCTATTTCAAAACAGAAAGGTAGGAAGAATAAATGACTTCTTATATAGATTACACCTCTCCCTCTGTCCGTTTCACTCATGATCTAAGTACGAGTAATTTTTTTAAAAAAGATGAGCAAAATTATATAAATGTACTGGGAATTAAACAATTAAATACATTAGACAATACATCGTTATTAGATATTTTTTTAAGCACTGGTAACGTCGTTGAACCTCATGTACATCAAAATGCAGCTGAACTTGTTTACTGTATTTCTGGAGCAGCTATTGTTTCATTACTTAACCCGTTTACGAATCAAATTCTTAATCTCCCTATTAAACCAGGGCAAGTTGCCAACGTACCCCAAGGTTGGTGGCATTATGAAATTGCCTCTGTAGACAATACACATTTATTAGCAATTTTTAACGCTCCTACACCAGAAGTTATATTTGGTTCAGATATTTTAAGGCTGACACCCTCAAATGTAATGGCTCATACCTATTGTCTTGATGAACAAGAGTGGAAGAAAGCAATATCTCCTATTCAATCAACTACTGTAATTGGACCTCCGGCAAACTGCACTCAAAATCGAAATACTATGTACAATACACTACCTCAAAACCCAACCTATCCCGAGCAGCCACCTTCATACTACCAACAACAGTTTCCATTTCATCCATATTGGGGGTATTAATAGGAGGAGTTATCATTAAATTTTATAAATATATGAAAATTCCAAAGCTATTCTTTATCCAGTAAATTAGAGTTTAAGTATCTTTCACTTAAGACCCTATAGAAATTACATTGAATTTTACTTGAGTTAATAAGCTGAAAAATGAGTTCTAAAAAGATGTTTACTTACTCTGTAAACATCTTTTTAGAACTGTAAAAATCTTGTATGTACGAATCATATTTTCATCTTGTTTCATTACCTTAAACTACCGTAACGATTACTAGAGTTTTCACATATACTATTTATATATCAAACTGGAGGTGATGGTATCATGAATAAAGAGTACGATTCTAACAAAGATTCTTCTAACAATAAAGATATCCGCACTTCATCTTCACAATCTTCCAATTACCAATCATCACAAAACCTATATCGCCAAGGATATGTAAAGAAAAAAGGATGTAATTGCGGTAAAAACAAATAGAATTTTTCACTTTATTCAGAATTATATTTACTGTGTAATATATACACATCAAAAAAGAGCATCCATAACAGATGCTCTTTCTCTTATAAAATAAGTAAATGATTATTCATTTTGAAAGAACATTTATATAGAAAACTCTTGTTCAAAACAAGGTGACTCTATTAAATGATATTATTATTTGATTATCCAGATTATTTCACACGGATTACAACAAGCATTCACCATTGGTATAGTTAGTATCGGGATATAGAGATGTTGTTTGAAGCATCTTTACTTTCACCATTCATTTGCATAGTAAACGTAACATTAGCGTTCATGATTTCCCCCCTCTATCTTGGTTCGTTGAGTTCGTTTGTTTTGTTAGCACTTAAATTGAATTGCAACTACATTCCTTCTATTTAATAACTATTATCAGTAAAGAGTTCAGAAAATACATGGACAAGTACCAACACTTTCTCTGCCATTTTTTTACTTTCCCGCTGTAAGAGTAGATATGTCCGTTATTGTTTAAATAAACTTCTATATCCTCAGCAAACATCTTTTACATCCTCTTCTTCAATAACTCCCTTTTTATTTTCAGCCAATTTCTTCAAGTAATCAACGAATTTATTAATTATTTCCACTGCCATCATCCTTTCAATTCAAATGTCCATTTTGTTCAATAAAATAGAGTACCCGCCATTAGGTACTCTTTTGCGAAAGGAGTATGGAGCTCCAAGTATCATCTCAATTATGATAACTCGTCCCACACTTCATAATATGCTTGTCTCATTAAGTTGTTTACTAGTCCATTGTGTAATTTCTATATAACAAAGAAAATAAGGTATAATCATTTTCTATCTCCAGCATAGCTTCATACATTGGTTTATCATATCCAACGCCTTTTGCATAAACTAAAGATTTAATAAATGCCTTAATGATCCTCTTACTTTCAGGAGATAACTTACTATTGCTTATAAATTCAACTTGTGACCTAACTATCTTTCAATTCTTTATCCAAAAAAGCAATACACGCCTTTTCAACAGATGAATAAAAACCAACTGGCTTGAATCCGTATTTTGGTTCTTCGCCTTCTTTTGTTTTTTTGTACTTCTGATGTTTGCAATCACAAAAAAATGCGGTTTCTCAAATACAAGAAACCGCATTACATCAACATTTAAATTTAAATTTTAAACTGACTCGTATACAGTCCATAATAGAACCCTTGACTTTCAATTAAAGATTCATGATTGCCCCTCTCAATAATTTCTCCATCTTGAATAACCAAAATTTGATCCGCTTTTTCAATTGTTTTTAATCGATGGGCAATTACAAAGCTTGTGCGTCCCTTCATCAAATTGTTTAATCCAGATTGAATTTGGAGTTCTGTTCTTGTATCAATGTTTGATGTTGCTTCATCAAGAATTAAAATATCTGCATCTGCTAAAATTGCTCTCGCAATTGCAAGCAGTTGCTTTTGCCCCTGACTTAAATTCGATCCTTCTGAAGCAATCTCTGTTTCATATTGATTTGGTAAATGTTTAATAAAGAAATGTGCAGAGGCTGCTTTTGCTGCAGCAATAACTTCTTCATTACTTGCATCTAGCCGTCCATAACGGATATTATCCATAATTGTACCAGCAAAAAGATATGTATCTTGCAAGACGACTCCTATTTTACTTCGTAAGGAGCTAATATCGTAATCTTTTATATCTTTTCCATCAATCTTAATTTGGCCCTTATGAATATCATAAAAGCGTGTTAATAAATTAATGACTGTTGTTTTTCCTGATCCAGTGGGGCCAACAAGTGCAATCGTTTCTCCTGGATGCGCATGTAAGTTTACATCTTTTAAAATTTCTGTTTCTTTCGTATATCCAAATGATACATGTTCGAAAGAAACATTTCCTTTTAGATTCTGAACAACAATTGCATCTTTTTTGTTTTGAATTTCTGGAACTTCATCCATAATTTCAAAAACTCGCTCTCCCCCAGCAACTGCAGCTTGAATTGTATTCATAAGCGTTGCAAACTGACTAAGTGGTCTTGAGAATTGACGAGAATAGTTAATAAAAGCTGCGATGACACCAACTGTTGTCATACCATTTAAAACCATAATAGCACCTGCTAAGATAACAAGTCCCATCCCTAAGTTGTTAATAAAGTTCATACTTGGGAAGATAAACGCTGAAAATGTATCAGCTTTTGTAGCAGAAATTCTAAGTTGTTCATTAATCGCATGAAATTTATTTACTGTTTCTTTTTCTTTTCCGTACAACGTAATAACATCTGCACCTGTAATCGCTTCTTCAATAAAACCGTTCAATTCTCCTAAATCTTTTTGGCGCTTCGCAAAGTTTTTACCACTATATGCAACCAATTTTTTTGTTACAAAAAACATGATGGGTACTGTAATGAGTGTCACAATTGCTAAAATCCAATCTAGTGAAAACATTGCAATCGTCACACCAACAAATGTTAAAGCAGACGAAATGATTTGCACGACACTTTGTGTTAACGCTTGGTTTAAACTATCGATATCATTTGTAACGCGACTCATTAAATCTCCCTGTGAACGAACATCAAAGAAACGAAGAGAAAGCGTTTGGATTTTTTCAAAAATATCTTGCCTTATTTTTTGTATCGTTTTTAATGCAACATTAACCATTAAGTATGTTTGCAGCCACGTTAATAATACCGTAACGCCATAAATCCCAATGAGCAGCATACACATTCTTGCTGTCCCATTTAAATCTCTTGGTATGATATATTCATCAATAATAACTCCCATATAATATGGACCTAATAAACCAAGTAATGTTGTGACAAATACAAGAACAGTAACGAACATAAGAGCTGCTTTTTGATAACCCATATAGTTCCAAATCCTCATTACAGTTCCTTTTGTATCTTTTGGTTTTCCTGATTTGGAATTGCTACGTCCACCTTTATTTCCGAACTGTCCTTGAAAATTACGCATGCTCTTTCCCCTTTTCTTGATGCAAACTACCACCTTGGGAAAGATATATATCTTGATACACTTCACATGTTTCTATTAAATATTCGTGCGTCCCACTTCCAACTAACTCACCATGATCTAAAACTAGAATTTGATCAGCATCTATAACAGATGATATTTTTGAGGCGATTAAAAATGTTGTCGTTTCTGTGTGTTCTTCTTTCAATGCTGTTTGTATAATTCCTTCTGCTTTTGCATCAACTGCAGATGTAGAATCATCTAACACAAGGATAGATGGCTTTCGAACAAGTGCCCTTGCGATAGAAAGACGCTGTTTTTGACCACCAGAAAGGTTCGTTGCGCCTTGCGTTAAGTTATACTGATATGTATTTTCAAGCTTATTAATAAACTCCGTCGCACAAGCTGCCCCTGATGCAGATTCTATTTCACCTTGCGTTGCTTCTTCTTTACCATATCGCATATTTTCTTCAATACTCCCTGAAAACAGCAATGCCTTTTGTGGAACAAATCCGATTGAAGAGCGAAGCACCTGTAAATCGTACTCTTTGACATTGACACCATCAACAAAAATCGCACCTTGATCAACATCATATAAACGTGGAAGTAATTTAACTAAAGTAGATTTCCCACTTCCTGTAGGACCAATAATCCCTATTTTTTCACCTTTTCTTGCGGTAAATGAAATATCTTTTAAAACATATTCATTATTTTTACTGTAACTTACATGCTTAAATTCAACATTTCCCTTTACTTCCTCCGGCTGATACACATTTTTTTCATTTTCAATATCAACATTAGTTTCTAGTACTTGTTGCACACGATCAGCGGATGGGAAAGCACGCGCAATTTGAATAAATACCATACTGATGGACATAAGTGACATTAATATCATATTCAAATAGTTAATAAATGCCAAAATCGCTCCAACTTGTAGTGTACCATTAAAAATTTTTACGCCACCTATCCATAAGGTAGCTACAATACCACCATTTACAACGAGCATGATGATCGGCATCATTAATGAAATGATTTGTACTGCACGAATATTAATGCCTGTTAAGTTTTTATTTACTTTTTCAAACTGAGAAATTTCATGATTCTGTCTTACATAAGCCTTTACAACGCGAACACCAGATAGATTTTCTTGTAGTTTTGTATTCACTTTATCTAGCGCTTCTTGTACCCTTCTAAAGGATCCACTTGCATTCCCAGCGATAAAAACAATTGCAACTAAAAGAATAGGGACAACAACAAGTAGAATAGAAAATAGATCTTTTGCTGTAACAAAAACAATAATGATACTGCCTATAAATAATAATGGGCCACGAACAAGAACGCGTAATGTCATCGTCATGGCTGCTTGAATGGATGTAATATCATTTGTAACAATCGTTAGTAATTTTCCAGTCCCAAATGATTCTCGATTTTTGTAAAAACATCTTTTCTTATATCCGTTGCGAAGTTAACAGCCGCTTTCGTAGAATACATCATACATCCAAGCCCACCAATTAATCCAAGTGCTGCTGCTCCTATCATAAAAATTCCCATTTTAATTACATAATGAAAATCTTGATTAGCAATTCCAACATCAATAATATGTTGCATAATTGTCGGTTGAATTAAATCCATCGCAACCTCAAGTACCATAAACAGTGGTCCAATAACGGCGAAGAACATGTATGGTTTTAAATACTGTAACAATTTGCGAAATGATTTCATACATTGTCTCCTTTTCTTATGAAATTGTCATTTTATAACTCAAATCCCCCTCCATTCTATTCATCTGGACATTTTCATCACTACTACAATTATGTTCTACAGATTAATATTTAACATTATTAAATGATAAGTATTAATTATACATTCGTCAATCAAAGTGCCTTAATTTGATGGACAATAAGACTTTTATCACAAAACTTTATGGACGCTTATTTAACTCTATTTCAAGACAATAACAAAAAGCCGCATTCTTTCATAATAGAATGCGGCTAATTTTAATTATGTATGCTCAATTGTAAGATCCAAAAATTCTGTTTCAAATCCATTATCTTTTGATGGACTACAAGTATAATTTCTTAAACATTCCATAATTCACTTATCTATCATTTCCTGTAATCCAATCAAAAAGTATCTGTTAATAGTTACTTCTAGATTAAGATTCTATTTAAAATTCAGTCAAAACTGGAAATTTATATCCTTTAAAATCGATCTTTTCACCACCGCGAACCATCAAATGTTTTTTAGATTGAAACTCTTTGTGCGCTACCTCTTCAAGCCCTAACTCATCAGGGTAAAAGTAAAATTCAATCTCTGTAAATGGCTCAGATATTTCAGCACATATATCATCTAAAATCGGAAAGATTTGTGCGAAAATACCAAATAGTTTCAGTACCTGATTTTTCACTTCAAATACAATAAGCGCGTCGAGTTTCTTTGAATAATATAGTTTTTCATTCCATTTCGCATCGTACATATTAAAATAAAAAGAAGACTGATAGTTTAATGTTGAAAATTCCATTGAAAGCTGTTGAGCGTTTTCTATTATTCCCTTTATAAGTTCCATATGTTTTTCATCATAAAAGTTTAATTTTCGAAGTGAAGACGAGCGAGGTAGAGTATTATCATATGATAATGTCATCAGATATTCTTGTACGACTCGAAAACCAAATGGTTCGTATAATTCCGGTTTCTCTGTAAATAATATTGCACATTCATACTTTGTATCTATTTCTTGTAATACTTTACAAAACAGCTGCTTCATCAAGCCTTTTCTCCGATATTCTGGATGTGTCATGACAGATTGAATACCAGCTGCATAAATCCGTTCTCCATTTACAAACATTGGTAGCGAAAACATAGACACATTTGCTATTACTTGACCTTCTTGTAAATATGAAAAAGGTTTGTATGTAGTGTCCCAAAATCCATTGGCCTCAAAATTTTGTAACGTTTGAACAGGAATACGAAACACTTCTTCAAATAATTGAAATAACGGTTCCTTTTTCGATTCCTCTACAAAAAAGTTTTCAGAAAGAATAAGATTCCCCATATTGTTCCTCCATAAGTTCATTCTTATCAATGTAATTGTTTTCTATTGTGTTTAAATCAAGTAAGTCTTCTTACAACTCAACGCATCATCACAAAATATACCAAAATAAGTTAAGATTTTCAAGATAACTCCGAATACTAATCCACCTGTTTTTTCCCTTTATGATTCAGACAAGTTCTTTTCAGTAAAACTCTAAGGAATTATTTTTTTAGTATTACAACACTTTTATAATTTTTATATTTAACAGCTAACCGATATATGTCAGATAAAGTGAAACTTTAATCAGTGCGGGTTTTCTTCATCCCCCACTGATTATTAGCCCTCACCAATCGGGCTTTTACGGGCAGTTTATCTCCGACTCAATTCCTGTACTTTCGCTGAATTTTGAGGTGGGGGGTCTTACTGCCCGCGAATAGCGGGATAAAAATTATTTTATCTTACTCTTACATGTATTGTTCAATAATCACCATACTAAGTGGGAACTAATTTCATTTAAAGTGAGGGCTATTTAACCATGAAAAATTATACTACTCCTAAATGTATTATCGTTATTTTTGGTGCGACAGGTGATTTAGCAAAGCGCAAATTATTCCCGTCTCTTTTCAGGCTCTTTCGACAAGGGAAAATCTCTGAAAACTTTGCCGTTGTTGGTGTAGCAAGAAGACCATTATCTACTGAAGAATTTCGTGAAAATGTTAAACAATCTATTCACAATTTACAAGAAGAAAACATGACTCATGATACATTCGCTTCCCATTTTTATTATCATCCTTTTGATGTAACGAATTTATCTTCTTATCAGGAGCTAAAAAGTTTATTAATCACTCTAGATGGAAGGTATTTTACCGAAGGGAATCGTATGTTTTATTTAGCAATGGCCCCTGATTTTTTCGGCACAATTGCCACGAATCTAAAATCAGAAGGATTAACTTCAACAGAAGGTTGGATTCGTTTAGTGATTGAAAAGCCATTTGGACATGATTATGAATCAGCACAAGCATTAAATGATCAAATTCGCCATGCCTTCACAGAAGATGAAATTTATCGTATTGACCACTATTTAGGTAAAGAAATGGTTCAAAACATTAAAGTCATTCGATTTGCGAATGCAATTTTCGAACCCCTTTGGAATAATCAATATATAGCTAACATCCAAATTACTTCAAGTGAAACTTTAGGAGTAGAAGAGCGAGGCCGCTATTACGAAGATTCAGGTGCACTACGTGATATGGTCCAAAATCATATGTTACAAATGGTGGCACTCCTTGCAATGGAACCACCAATAAAGCTAACCGCAAATGAAATCCGAAGTGAAAAAGTCAAAGTACTACGTGCTTTACAGCCACTTTCAGAAGAAACAGTAGAACATAATTTTGTACGAGGACAGTATGGACCAGGTATGATAGACGAGGAAAAAGTAATTAGCTACCGTGAAGAGAACGCAGTAGATTCAGAATCGAACACAGAAACATTCGTTTCTGGTAAATTAATGATTGAAGATTTCAGGTGGTCAGGAGTTCCTTTCTATATTCGAACTGGGAAACGTATGCAAGAAAAATCAACTGAAATTGTCATACAATTTAAAGACTTACCAATGAATCTATATTTTAATAAGGAAAAAAAAGTTCATCCTAATTTATTGGTCATTCATATTCAACCGGAAGAAGGAATTACCCTCCATTTAAATGCGCAAAAAACCGATAGCGGTACTACTTCGACACCCATCCAATTAAGTTATTGTAATAACTGTATGGACAAAATGAATACACCTGAAGCATATCAGGTTCTTCTATACGATTGTATGCGTGGTGATTCAACTAACTTTACACATTGGGACGAAGTATGTCTTTCTTGGAAATTCGTTGATACAATCTCGAGTGTTTGGCGTAATAAACCGGCGAAACATTTTCCTAACTATGAGTCTGGGTCAATGGGCCCTAAAGAATCTGATGCTTTATTAGAAAGAGATCGCTTCCATTGGTGGCCAACGATAACCTCTCATTTGAAAGGAGAAAGTTACAATGAAAATATATGATATTACAGCACCTATATTTGAAGGGATGACTGTTTACAAAAATAAGCCTGAAAAACAACCACAATTTTCAAGAACAACAAATGCGCATGTCACAGAGTCACGTATTACATTAGACGTCCATACAGGTACACATATTGATGCACCATTACATATGATTAACGAAGGAGCAACCTTTGAAAGTATTCCATTAGAAAAATTAGTGGGACCTGTTAAAGTTTTTGATTTAACAACTGTTGAAGATGGAATTACAATAACTGATTTACAACACCTCGATATTCAAGAGAATGACTTTATCTTATTTAAAACTCGTAATTCTTTTGAAGACGAGTTTAATTATGAATTTATTTTTTTAAAAGAAGACGGTGCCCATTATCTAGCGAAGCGAAACATTAGAGGAGTTGGTATTGATGCTCTCGGGGTGGAACGTAGCCAACCAGGACACCCAACTCATAAGGCATTATTCGATGCAAATATTATCGTCATTGAAGGATTACGTTTAAAAAACGTGCCGGCAGATCAGTATTTTATGGTAGCTGCACCATTAAAACTAGTTGGAACTGATGCCTCTCCAGCACGTGTTCTTCTTTTTAAAGATATATAAATAATAAACAACCCCGTTCTTTTAAGAACGAGGTTGTTTTTATGTAGAAAACGTTTTTCAATTACATTAAGATAATGACTCATTTTTTGTCACTTTTTTCTACCGCATGTCCGCCAAATTCGTTACGGAGTGCTGCAACAACTTTACCTGTAAATGTATCATTTTCTAATGAACGATACCTCATTAATAAGGACAGGGCAATAACAGGTGTCGCTGTTTGTAAATCAAGAGCCGTTTCAACTGTCCATTTTCCTTCTCCTGAAGAATGCATGATTCCTTTAATGTCATCTAACTTTGCATCCTTTGAAAATGCGCGTTCCGTTAAATCCATGAGCCATGAACGAATAACTGAACCATTATTCCATACTCTTGCTACTTTTTCATAGTCATAATCAAACCCGCTTTTCTCTAACACTTCAAATCCCTCACCAATAGCAGCCATCATACCATATTCAATCCCATTATGAACCATTTTTAAAAAATGACCACTTCCTGCTTTTCCTGCATATAAATATCCATTTTCTACAGCTGTATCTCGAAATACAGTCTCAACAGTTTTCCACGCTTCCGGGTCTCCTCCAATCATATAACAAGCACCATTACGAGCACCTTCTGTTCCACCAGACGTTCCTGCATCCATAAAATGTACACCAGCTTTTTTAAACTCATCATAACGACGAATGGATTCCTTATAATGGGAATTACCCGCTTCAATCACAATATCTCCTTGACTTAAAAGCGGTGTAATTTCATTAATAACAGTATCAACAACAGCATGTGGCACCATAATCCATAGAATTCTTGGTTTTTCGAGAGATTGAATAAGTTCAGATAGACTAGATGTACCTATAGCTCCATATTCTTTTATTTCTTTTATAGCATCTGTATTTACATCATACGCCACTACTTCATGATTCTTATCAATTAAATTTTGACCTAAATTTAATCCCATTTTCCCTAGACCGATTAACCCTATTTTCATCTTTAACTCCTCCTAAAAATACCTAAGTGAGATTCGCTAATCCTTTGTTTATCTTTCTTCATTTGAACAATCAATATTTATCCAATTTTTTTCACTACGGATATATTTTGCACGAATCAGCTCTGGTAGATGCATAGGAGTCACTTAATATTTATGCTTTAACATTACAGTATAAAAAACATTCCAGTTCCTACCCCGTTATTCACTAATCCCTTCTAATCTCTCCTTCGTACTTCCTTCTTCTCCTTTCAAACGTTTTTCAAATGTTTTTCTCCAACTTGCTGAAAGGGCCTCTACTCCTAAAATCCTTCGTACTCCCTCAAAGTTACGTTTTTCTTTATGCATTATATGGTTTGCAAAAGCGATTGAAATACCTTTACGATCAGACTCAAGTTGCGTAAGAGAATCTGTTGGTGATACCCACCCCTCTTTTAGAACACGAAAATAAAATCCCGTATACCCTGTGTTTTGGAAGTAGAGTGGTAATTGCGGTATATCATACTTTTTTGCTAATTTAAAACAAGGTTGCCTTGGTTGACTTACTTGTACCACCGCTTCGCCAATTTGAAATATATCACCTATACAAACATCTTCCTCAAGCATGTCCTGCACTGTCATATTCTCTCCAAAAGCACCGTATACAAACTTTCGATTCAATTCCTTTTCCCAATACGGATAATGGTTATAGGAATAAACACAAACTGCTTTATCTATTCCTCCGTGATGGACTAAATCAGCTTGCCCATCTCCGTTAAATTTTAGTGATGATAAAAAAACAGGCTCACTTACCCGTGATTTATTAATACCCGTTTGAATTAATTTCCCACCATATGACACTTCTTTTGGCATACCTACATTAAGAGACCTCAAGTCATACGACCTTGGCATCATTCCCCACTCCTTTTACTATTTTGACAAAGCGCTTCAAAAGCTTGATTTATTATCTCAAACCCCTTATCAATTTCTTCATTCGAAATTACAAGTGGTGGTAAAAATCGAAGAACATTATCATGTATACCCGCCCCAATGCTTATAAGCCCATTTTTCCAAAACTCCTTAATTAACTGCGCTGTTAATTCTTTTGCGGGTTCTTTCGTTACATGATCGGTCACTAGCTCCATTGCACCAATTCCACCCGCAAAATCAATAAAGTTATTTCCATCTACATCTGTTATCATTGCTTCTTTTGCCGATTGTACGTACAAAGGTGTTAAATTATATACCCCTATTGGTACAGCTTGTTGATATCTCTTATGAAGTTCTTGAGAATAATTACCTGGTAATGTATTAGATTTTAATGCTTGTATCATTTCATCACCTCATCTATTTTTTACAATGATTACTTTGCTGTTCTACTAATGTGAGTATAATTTCAAGATGATCATTGTTCAATTCAATTATTTATATGATAATGATAGGTAAAACCTATCATTAGAGGTGATTCCCATCGAGTTAAGACAATTAGAATACTTTGTAGCTGTTTCAAACGAATTACATTTTACAAAAGCAGCTGAAAAATTAAACATTTCACAACCTTCACTGAGTCAACAGATTCGTGCACTTGAACATGAAATTGGTATGCCTCTTTTTGATCGAATTGGCAAAAAAATCTCTTTAACAGAAGCGGGAAGAATTTTGCTTTCACATAGTAAAAAAATCTTTCACGAAGTAGAACAAGCGCATGCTGCAATTCAAGATTTAAACGGGCTTCAGCAAGGAAAGTTAACCATTGGTGCTCTATTGACGACCGTAAACTACTTATTACCACCAGCCATTTTGAATTTTAATGAGTTATATCCCAATATTGAACTTTCCGTATTAGGTCTTCGTACTGGGGAAATTCGTGAAAAATTGTTACAAAACGAATTAGATATTGGCATTACATTTCTTCCTGTTCAAGACAAAGAAATCATATCTATTCCGCTTTATCAAAATGAACTTACTTTAGTAGTGCCAACTAATCACGAATTAACACAACACACTACTGTAACGATGGGAGTGTTACAGAAATATCCTATTATCCTTCTTCCCAAAAATTTCTTTTTAACACAGCTTATTCGTTCGCTTTGTCAAAACTTTAACTTTACACCAAAACCAATTTTAGAAATAAGTACAATGGAATCATTAATTCACATGGTGTCAAAAGGAATGGGAATTACAGTGTTGCCTAAACCATATATAGACTTTCTACAGAGTAACTCTATTCAAGCTATTAAAATCAAAAATCCTACTGCAACAATAGAAATTGGAATTATTTATAGAAAGGATAAATATATGTGTGCCGCTACACGAATGTTTATTGAGCAGTTACAAAAGATTGTAGCTTCTTTTCAAAAAATAGAAATTTAAATATAAACTAGGTGAAACAACAAAGGTAAAGTAAACAAAGAAAAAGAGTTGATTGTCTCTGCTGAAGGATACCAACTCTTTTTGGAGTTTCATTCATTTCTCACCTATAACGTATACCTTCTTTTTCCTTCCCATTTTATATGCCAATTTGATTTTTCGTAGTTGTGGCCTTCTCTTGAACAAGAAAATATATGCTCGGAAGGACGAGTAAACTAGCAATTGCACAAATTATTCCTAAGACAAAGAACGGTAAACCTTTACTCAAAGCAAACGATGCAACACTTGAAGCAATCGTCATTCCGATATACATTGCAGAACTATTTAATGCCATAACTGTCCCTCGTATAGCTGGATTTAATTCTGAAATCAAGGCAGTGAGTGAAGCCTGACCCAACCCAATACATATACTCCAGATCATATGTGCGGTAATCGCATATTTTACATTTCCAATATATACAGAAAATAAAATCACACTTATAGAAGCAAATATACTTGCGATTGAAACCACAACTTTCTTACCTATTTTATCCGCCAATTTCCCACCAGCTACATTACCAATTACACTTCCTAAACCAGCAAAGAAAATAACAATTCCAATCTGTCCAATTGTAAACCCAAAATTTCTTCCATAATACACACCTATGTATGAGAACATACCATGTAGTCCTACAGTCCATAAAAACGTTGCTAATAACGCAAAGAAAACAGAGAAATTTGTAAATACGATTTTACAAGATCCAATCATTGCTTTGGGTGCAGAAATTGATAACTGGTTTTTCGAAATCTCTTTTTGTAACAATCGACTTGTAATTAACGTAACAAGCAAAGCCAGTAATCCAATAATATAAAATGTCCATTGCCAGTTTCCTACCTCAGATAAAAACGCACCGATAGGGACACCTAATACCGTCGATCCAACCATTGCTCCCATAATCATCCCCATCGCTTTTCCTCGTGACTGGTACGGTACTTTATCTCCTACTAATGCAAATACACTTGGCATGATCATAGCTCCGGATAAACCAGTCAGTCCACGAAACAATAAGAGTATTTCAAAATGATTCGTAAGCCCGGTACAAAATGTAGCGGCTGAAAAAATGATAAGACCTGTGACAATCATTTGCTTTCTCCCCACCTTATCAGACAATGGTCCAAAAAATGGAGCTGTTATCCCATAGCATAGTGCGTATGCTGTAATTAAAAGCCCTCCCTTTTCAGCAGGCATTCCTGTTGTCTGTGAAATCGCAGGCAACAATGGTGAAACAATTAAAGAATCTAAACCGATAAAAAACGCGATAACTGCTAAAATACGTAACATTGATTTTACTTGCAACTTGTATTCCCCTCTTTTTATTTCATATATGAAATAATTATTTAAATTCCTCCTCACACCTCCGATTTTATATACGTTATTTTATTTCATATATGAATTATTTATATAAAGAAAAATGTAACAGAATGTTACACTTTTTCTTATATATCACAATTAAACTATACGATGCTTCCATTTTAATAATAGTTCTTGTAGCTTCTGTTCTTCTTCATCAGTAAAACAGCTACAATTTTCTTCTAAAAAACCTGCATATTTTACATCGACTTTTCCCCTAGCTATTTCTCCCTTTTCAGTTAAATACACAAGTGTTTCACGTTGATCATTTGGATTTTTCTCTGTCGCAACGTAACCATCTCGTTTCATCCTTTGGATCATCGTTGTCATATTACTTGGAACACACCCCATATTTTCAATTAGCTTAGACATAGAAACCTTTCCAGACTTCGCAAGTACTTGTATCACACCAAATTGAACATAACTTATATCGTGCTCTTCTATCGCTTTATCCAAATTTCTTTTCAGTTGATGATAGACATCTCGAATATTTCCATATAATTCTCTTTTTTTCATATCCATTCGAAAAAGCCTTCCTTTTTTTATTTCATATATGAATCTTATTCCCATTTATTTCATATGTCAAATAAAGCGAATACGCAGCGGAACTTTTATATTTCGCTGCGTATTTATCCTTATCTATCAAATTTTCAAAACTATTTTTTAACTTGTTCACCACCTGCTATTAACATGCTTCCTGAGAATGTCTCCTTTTGCATGAAGACTTTATTAACCAACTCTTTCTGCTCATTTTGTGACATTACACCCTTACCTTCGCCAAGATTACCGCTTTGTAATTTCCAAATCGTATTATGATCCGCATCAACTTTCTCGTATTTCCCTTGTTTCCATCTTTCTAAAATATCTATATATGTATTTTTATGATTCATATCACTACTCTTAACAATCCCCAATAAACTTTCAATTCGTTCTTGCGTTATAAAAATATAACCCCACTTTTGATCCGCTTTTACTTTTTGATGTGCCATTTCATGTAATGCGATTTGTAATTTTTCATCAGTCCACTTAAAGCCTTTATTAAAGTCACTATTTGGCAATGAATAATTACCATTATCTAACAGTTTTGCATTCTCTGCTTTTACTTTACTATCAGCTAATACTTCCACTGCCGGAGCCGCAGTTGGTGTTTTTTTAGCGGTTGGTTTACTATGATTGAGATAATATAAAATTCCGTAAGTAAGTGCCACACCGATTACTACCATTCCAGCAATTATCCCTAGTATTTTTAATAGTGTTTTCATTGTACATATTTCCTCCCCCCAACATTCCATCACTCATTTTTTTCCTACCTATTGCGTTTTTCAAAAATAACTTGTTATAAATTATTCTTTAAAAATGCTTTTTCTTAAAAATTCTCCATCCATTCTCTCCCCCAAAATAACATTTGATCAAAATCTTTCATAGGTTTCCTTTTATTGTATTTCTATTCAGTTTCATATTGCAAGATTATTCTGTAAAAGGATTATGATTTCTAAAATTCATATAAGAATTTTTCCACACTCCATCTCTGCTCGGCAAAATACGGTTAGCTTTATCCAGACTATACCCTTTGAAATCAGTTGAATTAAGAAAGCATTTTATTTTTAAGTCATTTAAATTTGTGCTAGATTAGTACGTAAAGAAGATGACTGAAATGAGTTTATTACATAAAGGTATAACATTCCTTCATTTTGACGAAACGTACGAATTACAAAATAAACTTCATTCTTATCCACATGAAGATATTGATTTTAGGCATCTAGAACACTCAAATTTATATTGTAAAAAATATCCTGTATCATATCAAAGAACAGTTGCATAATAAAAAAATCAAATATACTAATCTTAGGAACCTTCTATCAAACATCTAAACGTTATAGTCATACTCATTACTTTTCACATTATGCACGATGTTGTTCTAATCACAATATAACTATCCCCCATAAATTACCCAATATTATGTTGTTTCAATTTTCTTCCCCACAATTGTCTCCATAATACAATGCAGGCAACAGCAAGCATAATTGTTGTGATTACACTTCCTTCAATCCCAAAAGTTCCTCCATGTAACGATTTCGGACCGCTTGTTGTTGATTTAAACAGAGGTGTAGAGTATATTGTTGTACCACTTACCGCAAAACCATATATATTATATTGAGCCCAGTTCCATATAGAATGCCAAGCACATATACCCCAAAGACTATTTTCCTTTAATACATAAAACGCTGCGAATACACCAACTAATATGATATTTGATATAGAAAGAACTGTAATGCCTGGATTCAGTAGATGGAGAAACCCAAATAGTAATGAGGTAACAGCAACTCCAATCCATACCCGACTTCTAACTGAAATAACTGGAAATAACCAACCACGTACAACAATTTCTTCTGTGGCACCTTGTACTAAAAATGCTATTAAAGAACCTACCATTCCCAATATGACTGTACTTGAAATCTGTTGTATATGTAAGGTAACAGAACCACTTAAAACTAAAATTAAAACGGGTATTGTTATAAATGTAAGCCCAATGAATGCTCCGCGTAAGTATTTTTTTAAAGCTTTATCTTTCCAAAAACCAATTGATGAAAATGGACGTTTTTCCACAAAACGAACCCATAAAAATACAAATAAAATTGCTCCGCCAAATGTTAATAACATCCTTAAGTTATCATAAATCCCTTTCATCAATGTCGTTTCTGCTTTTGGTAAAAACAACATAAATAGCATGAATAACTCACTAAGTGTTAAAAATACAATCGATAATATTACTGCTAAAATTGGGTGTACTTTTTTTCGACCTTCCTTTGCTGCTTCAATTGTTTTAAATCGACTATTATTCAAAACTACTCCTCCCTTCCCTTCTGTAACTTACAAATACTTCCTATTTTACACTAAATTTATTATTTTTTATACTTTTATATCCCCATTTAAAATTCATATCCATAAATTAAAAAATACAACAAGGAATGCCACTCGTAATCATCTGGAGTATTTTCACATATTTTCGAACCAGGAATAATACATAAAAGTGAATATTTTTAATCTTGTTAATAAAAAACTTAGATACATGAAATACAATCAAATCCCTATACCAATAGCATTATTGAAGCACTCGCTCTTAAAAACACCCCATTTCCTTCCAACACTTGCTATTTCTCACCATTTGTTGTAAGATAGGTCTTAAGGTCAAATTTATAAAAGCTTCACTTTACATATTATCAAGCATCTATTAAGAATAATAAGTATTCCTAATGGTTTTTTGATAATATGTGAATTTTTATTTTCGTTGAAATAAGACGGATCATATTGTAATTAATTTTTCTTATTTTTAGGAGGCATTTACCATGACATTAACAGGTAAAGTAAAATGGTTTAACAGCGAAAAAGGTTTCGGTTTCATCGAAGTTGAAGACGGTAGCGATGTATTCGTTCACTTCTCAGCTATCACTGGCGAAGGTTTCAAATCTCTTGACGAAGGTCAAGAAGTTAGCTTCGAAGTTGAAGAAGGCAACCGCGGACCTCAAGCTAAAAACGTTGTAAAACTATAATTTAAACAATAAAAAGGTTGTTACCATCGCACGGTTAACAACCTTTTTAATATATAATTAAAATTTTTACATAAAAGGAGTGGTCACATGTATCGCAATCGAAAGAACGATGTAGCAGAAGTACCACCAGAACAAACCCCTGTTTGGGAATGTGAATCAGAGGATTGTTTAGGATGGATGAGAAAGAACTTTTCATTTGAAGAAGAGCCAAAATGCCCTTTATGTAAAAGTAGCATGAAAAGCGGAGAACGTTTATTACCTAAATTAGGTTAATTGCTTCATTCCCCTCTTATCTTTTGATAAGAGGGGTTCGTTATTTTTCATTACTATCTAATTATAAAAGAAAAACCATGCGTACTATATCTCATGGTTCTTTTCTAAATCTGTTCGTATAATAGAATATATATATACATCTCGTTGTTGATCTCCTTGATGAATATACCCTCTTAATAGTCCTTCTTTCTGAAATCCTATTTTGGACAACATCTTACAAGATGCTACATTTTCAGGATATGTAATTGCACCGATTCTGAATATCCCTAGCTCCTGAAAACTATAAGTAATGATTTTTTGCACAGCTTCCGTTGCATAGCCTTTTCTCCAGTAAGAAGGATGTAAATCATAACCAATCTCAGAACGTTTACTCCAAAGTTGTAAATTATTTAATCCAATTGTACCAATTAAAATACCTGTTTCCTTCAATACAATTCCCCATCGAATTGCACGTTTTTCAAAAAAATTTTTTGAAAAAGATTCAATCATACGCGAAGCCTGACCAAATTCTGTAAAGGAATTCATTCCATAATAGCGCGTTACTTCTTCAAGCGAAAAGATTTCATATATTTTTTGACAATAAGATTGATCAATTTCAACTAAACGTAACCGTTCTGTTTCTAAAACAGGAAATGCCATTGAAATCCTCCTAATGTTTTTCTTTTTACTGATTTATTATATCAGAAAAATCTTCTCCAATCGGAAGTTTCATCATAAATAAAAGCCTGTTTTCTAAATAGATGAAACAGGCTTCCCCCATGGTTTTCTTAATTTATTCGGTTTATACACAAAATCCAACAGAATTAATACTCTAAATTATTATCTTTCAAGTATTTCTAACACTTACCGGAAAAGAAATTCAAAACCAAAATCTGATGTTTACTGATTTAATAGTAACTGCAATCATTATGATTACCATAATCGGATTCTTACTATTATTCGGAACACGGAAAATGGAATTAACAAATAAAAATAAGAATTAATGTTTCTTTATTTAAAGAGGTGCTTAATATAACAAGCACCTCTTTAAAAATGAACTATATACATTTGTTTCTCGAAAGCTTCCCCATATCCAATATCAATTGGATATTTATGTTAAAATATTAGTGAACAATACATCACGTTATTATTCAACGCAGAGATAAGAGTTGTATTAACGGAGGGGACCGAAAATCATGTATATTTTTATAGGCATTGCCCTCTTGTTCATTTCACTTGTTTTTTTATTCGCACAGCGATTCGCACCAAACTCGGCGATGATGACAAGTTTCAAAGGAAACAGCTTGAAAAAATTTATAATTGGGCTTGTAATCGCCTCGGTATTATCACTTTCATATGGATTTTATCACGCAGCCACTTATCAACCTTCCTTGCTAGACATTAAACTAAACAATACACAATATATCGTTTCAGGTGATATTGGTGAATTTGGTTATTTCTCAGAACAAATAATCAAAAAAGAAAAAGAAACCGAACTTTATTTCGCTGCTTGGAAAACACTGAGTTTAGAAAAACCTCAAATTATCATAAACTACCCTTCTGGTAAAACAGAAACTTGGAAACCGAATATTTCCCTAATAAAAAATACATCCACAAAAGAAATAAAAGAAAAATATAACATAAAAGAGATTTATCAACTCTCCCCTTATTCATTTAAAGAAGCTGGTAACGTCACATTAACAATTACAGAAAATAAAACGAAACGTGCAGAAACCCTAATCAAAATTAAAGAATAAACGATAGATACAATTTTTAGTAAAAAACAGACGAAATCCCACTCTTATACTAGAGAGGGATTTCGTCAAAAATATAAAGGTTACGTTATTCAAAGTGATTATTCAATACTTCAATAATCTTCTCTGCCGTTTTCTTTCCATTTCCTATACAAGCCCCAATGCCTACACCATAGTATGAAGCCCCCGCTAGATACATATTTGGAAAAACATCTAATAATTTCTCATTTAAAGATTGAACTGCATGGTTATGTTCTAAATGATAATTTGGCATTAAATCTTTCCAGTCCGTAACTTCAACAATTTGCGGTTCTCCCTGAATTCTAAGGCTTTTCTCAATATCAGATAAGGCAACTTGAATCAATTCTTCCTTACTTTTATGTTTCATTTTTTCATAAGCAGGATTCGAACTTTTATAAAACAATCTCACCAATAAATTTTGTTTATCTGATGTATACTTCCATTTCCTGCTTGTCCACGTGCATGCATCACAAAGTAAATCACTATTTTCTGAAACAATGAAACCAGTTCCATCTACCGGTAATTGTTCATCAGCTATTTCAAACCCTAAATAAATGCTAATTAACGAAGAATTTTTTAGTTTATTGAAATCATCATCTAATTCATTAGAACTTAATAATGTTTGTGCAACATCATGTGGAGTAGCTATAACAACGTAATCCGCTTTTATTGTCTCTTGATTTGAAAAAGAAACTTCATATCCATCATCAACTCTATTTACCTTCGTCGTTGTTACTCCTTTTCGTATATCTGTCTCAGCTAATTCCTCTTCTAAACGATTAATAATCGTAGAAAGTCCATTTTTAAATGATAAAAACTTCTTATTCCCAGCAGCCTGAAATTGTTTTTTATTTACTTCAAAACCTTTTATAATACTGCCGTATGTATTTTTGTAATCAAGTAAATATGGTAGTGTAGAAGCCATTGTAAGCTCATTCAATTTACCAGAATACACTCCTGAAAGAACGGGGGAAATCTGTTTTTCAACCAACTCTTTTCCTAAAAAACTTTCTAAAAATACAGCGAGTGATGTATCCTTCGTAAAATCTTTATTCTTTGTAATAAAGTCTTTCAGTGCAATGATTTTCCCTTTCGTTGAAACTAACGTACTACTAAATAACGACTCTACACTCATCGGTATACCAAATACTGTGTCAGCAGGAATCGGATGTAACGTATCATTTGAGTAAATATAAGAAATACCTGTTTCGTTATATACCATTTCATCTTCTAATTTCAGTTCTTTTACAAATGGCATAACATTTTCATTTCGTGCAACGATTGAATCGGCTCCTGTTTCCAGGATGAAATCTTTTTCTTTCACACTGTGAATTTTCCCGCCCAAATATTCATTCTGTTCTACAAGGATTAATTCCAAATCTATATCGTAATCCTTTTTTAATCTTTCTAAATGATACATAGTAGAAAGTCCTGTAATACCTCCACCTATGACAACAACTGTTTTCATACCTGCTACGCTCCTAACCGATACTATAAATAAATTCCTTTATTATTATACCCAAAAATGAGCTTTCTCGACTAGCAACTTTCAAAGTTCTTGAAAAGGTATACAATGTATGTGAATACATTTCAGATTGATCATTATACACTAAATGATTAAGCCAAAGGAAACATAGCAATATGAATCTCCGAATTTAGTTGTTTAAAAGATATAGCAGCTGAAGACTCATCCTCCGAACTCCCTCCAGCAATACATAATGCAGGCACTTAAAGATTAGAAACATCACTAGTTTCACAAAAAGGATAACGATTCGTTTCATTCCATAATTGAATGAAAGTTCTCCAAGCACTATTCTCATGAATTTCATTCATATACGAAACTACTTCTTCATTTTCAAACATTTTTTATGATGCACAGCTTCTTGTTATAAGGTTTCTTCTCAATTCTATGGTTGAACTGAAAAAAACATCAACAAAAGTTAATAATTTCATTTTACTTGGTGGTCTTTTCATAAACAAAAATATCGCTAATCTATTTACTTTCTTTCATTAAATTATTTAAATAAAACACACTTCATATTACAGTAGTGTTTATAACATGATGAGATTCTAAAATGAGGTTCGTAACGCTTAATGATGTTAGAAGATATATTTAAATAAGGAAATAATTATACTTTTTAATATTTACAGCTAATAAACTAACAATTAAAATAACCAACTATCACTTAATCATTATTTCTGTATAAAGTGACCGCTCTTTATTTTAATAACATAAAATAATTTATTAACTTGTCTAATTCCTGGCTCATTTCAAGTACTTTTTGGTGTTGAAATCCATAATTTGAAACAAGTGCAAAAAGTTCTTCTTTTTTCACTTCAATGATATGTTCTAATTTTCTCAGCTCCATGTTTTATTTACTCGCTCCAATTTGAAAATATATGTACTCTAGTATAGACTACTTACATAATAAGTAAAAGTGTTATGTTTATGTAAATCTTACATCTTTAAGAAAAGGCTACTCCCCATTACAAGAAAAAAGAATGCTTTACAAAAAAAGCATTCTTTTTCTTGTAATTTTTAATTATGTACAATTAAACCATTAGGCCGAAGACGACTCATCATAATTTCATCAATGAACTTACCATGAGCTTTTAGATTCCCCCTTTTTATACCTTCTTCCCTAAATCCAAATTTTTCATATAGTACTTTTGCACCAGGGTTTATTTCCAAAACACCAAGTTCTACTCTCTCTAGCATTAACCAATTATCTGTAAGATCCAGCATTTTCGTCATCAAACCTTTCCCAATGCCTTTATTATGATATTCACTATCTACACCGATAAATAAATCTCCCGAATGTGACCTTCGTCCTTGCCCTTGCGTTAAACCAATAAACCCAACGACTTTTCCATCATACTCAGCAACAAATTCAAATTGATTCGGCGCTAGATTTCGAATCCTATTTTCCATCGCATCCACTCGCATACTAGGCAAGAAAACCATATATGGTAAAACATCATTTTGTATGCATATACGATGAATTGCTCTAGCATCTTGTATTTCTACTGCACGAATCGTAACCTCCATCACTTTACCTCCTTTTCAACTAATACATTAAAGGTTCTTTATTTCTATACAAGAATCCTACTTGCATTTATCTTTAAATCTCCTAATTCATCTGTTTGCATAACAATATTCTTAAAACTTTTGTATAGAAAATATAAAGTTTCCTTTTTTTATTTCCTGAATTGTCATATAATAACGGAATGATTTTTATTTTTCTAAAAACTATAGTTTGGAGGTTTTCATATGACTACACTCGGTATTATCCGGCATGGCAGCACACATTGGAATAAAGAAGGTAGAGCACAAGGAAATTCAAATATTCCACTTGATCAAGCTGGATTATCTGAAGCTTATAAACTTGCAGAACGTTTAGCTACAGAGAAGTGGAATGTAATCTACTCTAGCGATTTATTAAGAGCGAAACAAACTGCTGAGGCAATAGAAAAAAACATTGAAAATATAGAAATCCATTTAGACCCTAGACTTCGCGAAGTAAGCGGTGGGCAAATTGAAGGAACAACCGAAGACGAACGAATTTCGAAGTGGGGAGATAATTGGAGAGAGCTTGATTTAGGAATCGAAAGTGCTGATAGCGTTAAAACAAGAGCTATACCTTTTATTGAAGAAATTACATATAAATATCCTAACAAAAACATCTTAATCGTTAGTCATGGCTCATTCATTAAGCAGCTTCTCAAAGAATTAGTACCTCATTTGAGCATGATAGAATCTCCTAAAAATACATCAATAACTAAAATTATAAAAATAGAGAACGGATGGGATTCAGAATTATATAATTGCACAGTACATTTAGATTAAATGTTTAAAATTCTAACAAAAAAGAAGCTCTTAGTAGCAAGTCTTCTTTTTTGTTTTATAGTTTCCTACAAATATGAGATATTCGCTATTATATAGTGCTTAAATCTTTTCCCATAATAACATAAGGAACATCATCTTTCTATATTGGTACTATATTCACCACAAATCCCCTCCTAATAAAAAAATCATAGCAGTTACTGTGTTTATAAAAAAATTAAAAATTAAAGAATATTGAAATAAAATATTCTATCTATAATTTCTTTCTTATTGTTAATACAAAAACGTTCACGTGTAGCTTTAAAGTAAAGTTTGATTAAATTAACGGTTTTAACCTTGATATAAAAGCAAATATGAAGAGCATGTTTTGAAATACTATGTAATATTTATCGAATTTACCCAATTCTAAGATAACCACCCTTAGTTTAACAGTAGCTTTTTTCAGCAAACGGATGCATTAGTGAATAGAATATATGGAGCAAATACTCTCTATAATTGATATACATAGTATTTAAATATTTTCTTTCTATTGGAGGGATTTCCTAATGGTTGATAATATTCAACAACTTATTCAAGAGCATAGACAATTTTTCCATAATGATTATACAAAAAGTCTTCAATTCCGCCTTAAACAGTTAGAAAAATTAAAAATTTCTATTCAACAATATGAAAATCAAGTGCTGAGCGCATTATATCAAGATTTACACAAAAGCGAGTTTGAAGCTTATGCTGCAGAAATTGGTTTCACATTAAACAGTATCAACTTTATAATGAAATACCTAAAACAGTGGATGAAACCACAAAAAGTAAAAACACCTATTCACTTTTCACCTTCCAAAAGCTACATAATAAAAGAGCCATATGGTACAGTGCTAATTATTGGACCTTTTAATTATCCATTCCAATCATTAATTGAACCTCTTATTGGGGCAATTGCGGCAGGAAACTGTGTAGTTCTCAAACCTTCAGAAAATGCACCAAATGTTTCAACTGTAATTAACAAAATAATAAGTGAAACGTTTGATAAGCAATATATTCGTGTAATTGAAGGAGACAGAGAAACAACTTCTTTATTAATTCATGCACCATTTGACTATATCTTTTTTACTGGTAGCGTTCAAGTTGGAAAAATTGTCATGGAAGCCGCGGCAAAAAATCTTGTACCAGTAACATTAGAACTTGGTGGAAAAGGACCAGCTATTGTCGATGAAACAGCTAACCTCGATATAGCAGCCAAACGTATTATCTGGGGAAAATTCATAAACGCTGGGCAATCCTGTATTGCACCCGATTATGTTATTGCACACAAATCTGTTAAGGTAAAACTGATTTCGAAGATGAAAGAAATAATCACCCGCTTTTATGGATCGGATGTATCAAAAAGCAATGATTATGGTCGAATTGTCAATGAGAGACAATTTGATAGACTTATTTCTATATTAGAAAAAGACCAAAATCATATAATATTTGGTGGAAATTCATCTAGAAGTCATTTATATATTGAACCAACACTTCTTGAAGTAAAATCATGGGATGATGCAGCTATGAAAGAAGAAATTTTCGGACCAATTTTACCAATTATGGAGTACAACGATTTAGATGGGGTCATTCACATGGTTAACAACCATCCTAAACCGTTAGCCTTGTATGTGTTTACTGAAAATAAAAATGTTGAAAAACAGGTATTAGGACGAATTTCTTTTGGAGGAGGATGCGTCAATGATACAATGTCACATATGGCTAATCTCCACTTACCCTTTGGTGGAGTAGGAAATGCAGGGTTCGGTTCCTATCATGGCAAACATAGTTTTGATACTTTTACACATCGTAAAAGCATTTTAAAGAAAAGCTCAAGGATAGATTTAGGGTTTGTATTTCCACCGTATAGAAACAAAATTAAAATTTTGCGAAAGATTTTTAAGTAATAAGAAAGAAACTGTTTGCTGAACATAGGGTATGGCAATCAAAAGTAAAATAGGGGGTTAACTATTACCATTATTATTTATAAAATCTGCCCCCGCATTCTCAATACTAAAAAGGCATCCACTGGGAATCAGCCGATGCCTTTTTGCGTTTTAGTTTATTCAATTAACATTAAACCCAAAAATACAATATTTCATAAGCCTTTATATCACGAGTTACGATTAAATTTATATACTTTATATTCTCCATTATTGGATGAAAACTTTAAAATATTTCTGTCTTCTGGAATCCCCTCAAAATAAGCACCGATACAGCCAGTTGTACACCTGTGTCCAGATAACAAAATATTTAACTCTCTTTTTCTATATTTCACTTCAAGATCATGCATAAAGTTAAAAATTCTTTGCACATAGCTGTTACTATCTTCAACTCCATTATAAGCTCTAGAATCAGGAGCACCTCCAGCCATTTTTACTTCGTCTTTTCTTAATCCGTCTGCCTCTCCTAAATCAAAAACATCAAGTCTTTTATCGGTTATTGCTTTTATACCCGTTACGATTTCTGCTGTTTCAACTGCTCTTTCTTGCGGAGAAGAAAATACATAATCAAATTTTATATGTTTAAGCTTATCTCTTAAACATTCTGCTTGTTCTATACCATACTCATTTAATGGTAATCCTAATCTCCCTTGCAGTCTTCCTTCTTTGTTCAAATCTGTTCGCCCATGTCTAATTACATAAATCATGGCTATCCCCTCCCTGTTATTTTTATCCCCTTTAATTCAATAATTGCTTTTGATTACTATTCTAAATTCCTATGATACAGAATCAAATATATCTATCACTTTTTATTGATTTAATATTTATAATTTTAACATTTTCATTCACTAAATTAAGAGTTCTATTCTCATTTTCAATATGTAAAAAAGATATAACAAGTAATAATATCCTTATTGAATTCACACACCTAAAAAATCGATTCCCTGAACTTGAAAGGAATCGATTTTTTCTTTGACTTATTCAACTAAAACATCTATTTGTTTAATAAGAATGAGACCAGCACTTTCTTATTTCTTCCACTACAACCTCTGGTTTATCCCAATGTAGCATATGAGTAGTATTAGGAATTAATTTTACTGTTCCTCCTGTTTTCTGTTTAAAGATGTTTGCCGTCTTACTTCTATATGCATCCCAGCTATTGGGTAATGTAGCCCTTAATAATAGGATGTTGGACGGCAAAATTTCATAAATATCTATTGTTTCATGTTTATGCATAGCTTTAATGATATGACCGGCTGTTACACCTCTTGCATGCCAATACACTTTATTGTCATTTTCTAAACCAAGGTCTTTTACGGCCAGTTCTAACAAGGCAGACCATCTTGTATATGCTGCTTTTTCACTTTTGAAGAAAGATTTCCAATCATTAAATACATATTCTTCAAAATCTTTTTCATAGTAAGCTATTTCTTCTTCTACAGTTTCTTCTTTAAGTCTTTTTGTTTGATATCCTCCATCGATGAGAATACTACCTTTTACTCTTTCGGGGTATTCCATCAAATAAAACAAAGACACCAAACTTCCCCAAGAATGTGATAAGAAATAAAATTGTTCAATTTCAAGATGATTCAATAGGTCGTTTAACCATGTTGCCAAACGAGGCATTTCATATTCTTCAGCACTTTCAAACGGAGAAGTTTTACCGTGTCCAGGCACATCAATTGAAATCAATCTATACTCCGCTTTGAGCTGCTCAGCAATTTCTATAAAACTAAGACTCGTGCTTCCTAATCCATGTAAACAAAAGATTACGGGATTATTTTTACTCCCCCATTCTGTAATATGTACATCTATGTTCCCATTATTGATAAAATAGCGTTTCAAAATATTCCCCCCAAAAATTTTAATACGACTACTACTCATTTCGAATACATTTTTCATCTATGCGTCTTGACTATCATATACTTTTTTAGTAACAGGTTATTATTTTATCCCATATTAACAGGCAGTAGGACTCTCACCTCAAGATTGATAAAGAAACGAGGAAGAATTGGATAATTGTACATTTTAATATAAAGATGTAGTATCTTTGATTTCTATGTCAAGTTTTCCATTTGCATCAACAAATTTTATCGTTATTACAGCATTTCCAGAATAACCTCTTTCAAAATATCCAATAACATATTCTGTATATAAATTCCCTTTGGTATCTTTACATTGAAGCTTCATTGCACTCTCACCAAAATTCTCAGTTGGATTTACGTTAGATTTATACTCTAGGTATCTTAATATCCGATTGAATATGTCCTTGACAACATTCTAATGGATTTTCATCTGAATCAAATACTCATAGTTTACGTATAGGACTCGTAAGTGCAATTATGACTTCAATGAACTTTGTAGCTGATGCTAGTATAAATATTGCAACTGGGTTAAAGTCAGAAATCACTCCACCCGCTAATGCTCCTAACGGCATAGCCAGACGGGTAAGCACTCTTGAGAATCCTAAAACTCTTCCTTGCATATCGGTAGGTACAGTTTCCTGTCGGACCGATGCTACAATGGTATTCCAAGCTATATTACAAATCATAGCAATACCAAATGCAATACCTGGTGCAAGCCAATATTTACTCCATATGGCATAGGTCAATCCAATCGCACCTATACCTAAAAGAACAGGAATAAGAATTCCACGTCTAAAACGTTGTTCGAGCGGAACAACAATGATACTTCCTAAAAGGCCACCTACTCCGATCAACGTATAATTAAGACCACTTTGTTCAGCAAATAAGTGTAATGTTGAAAGCAAGTAATACATAAGTGCTCCCAGTATGGCACTAGCGCCAAAGTTACCTACCATTGCTTGAAAAGATAAAGCAAGGTTAAGACGATCATTTAATAGCCATTTAAATCCCTCTTTCATATCGTTCCCTAGGTTCCCCAATAGATTTCCCGCTTTATCCATGGGTTTTCTTTTTTCGATTTTTGGTAATAGCAAGACTACAATTAAAGTAGCTACAAAAGAGAGGACATTTATCCAGAGAGCGTTAAGTCCTCCTATTACAGCAATTATAATGCCCGCTAATGCGGGTCCTGTTAAACTAGCAATTTGATTAACCATTTGGTATGCCGAATTGGCTCTTGTTAACGACTGACCTGCGATATGTGGAATTACTGTAACAGTAGCTACATCAAACAACATGGATAGTATTGCTAAAATAAAAGAAACAACGTATAGATGCCAGATTTGGAGAAGACCTAGCATATGAAGAATGGGAATGAATGCTACCAAAGCAATACATCCTAGATCAGCGGTCCACATTAATTTTCGTCGGTCACAACGATCTACCACTACTCCTACTATTGGACCAAATAAAACAATGGGTAGCACACCAATAGCAAAAAGAGAACTCATTATTACTGCTGAACCAGTCAACTCATAGGCAATCCAAGGAAGGGCAAACGTATAAAGGGAATCACCAACCCTGGAAATCAGTAAGCCAAAAACAAAAATCACGTATATACTAGGCAACTGTGTAATTGTTGAAAGCACATTTCCACTTGTTTCTTTGGATTGCAGCGGTGAATTAAGATTTGTCTCCTTTTTAATTGTCAAAACTATATCCCCCTTTAACAGGTGAATTTTGGTATGTATTTATGGGTAGTAAGCATCCTACTGATTATTAGCCTGACCAATCGGGCTTTTACAGGCAGTTTCCCCCACCCAACTTCTTTGCTTTTGTTGAATTTTGAGGTAGGGGTCTGCCCACAAATAGCGGGATAAATGTTCTTCAAAAAGCTGATTAAGTGCTTGATAATTATAAAATTCTACAAAATATCCAAAAATCCTTACATTACTTAATACTTGCTCCTATCATTATAAGAATTACTTTTTTAAATAATGAACGTTTTATGTTTTATATAAGAGAAGTGTATACATCATGGATTGAATGAAAAGACAACATTAATGTGATTGAAGAACTGTCTTCAACTTCTTATAGAAAAAAGCAATCAACATATTATGTAAGTCTAATATATTTGCCCTTTTTAGTTTATTTTAATTCTGATCTCGATACATAATCCCTCGTCTGTAATATTAAAAGTAGATTCTTTTTAAACTTCTTCAAATCAAAAGTATTTTTGCTTTTTAACAAGCAAATAATAATTTATTTTTCACCTTATTCCCCCTTTTTTTCATATTAACCATGTATTCGAATAAATATCTCACAAGTTTGAAAGTCTATCATTTTGAAATTTTTTATACAAATTCTACTTACAGATATCAATCATTACATTTCATTAGAAAACTCTACAAGTTCAAGTTGATTCAATAGCTATCAATATATTCTGATTGGATTGTATATGAACAGACTCGCTTTTCTCTAAAACAAATACAATCTCCCGTTGTTTCAGACTAACGATTTTTTCACCATATTATTCGGATACTTCGAATCTCAATAATCTAGAATTACTTCCAAATAATTTGGACTAATCTCCCCTTTCACACAGTAAGCTGAAAATGAAGGCCATAAAAATGGAGTGTGATTCTATGGAACGATTATGGATTCCGATGATCGTTACGTTTTTTTCGTTTGGTGGATTACTATTAGGTGGCGCTGTCGGACTTGCCACACGTCAACTGATAGAAGAGAAAATGCATCGTTTATATGCGCTATGCGGCGGTATCTTACTCGGTCTATTATCACTAGAAATCATTCCAGAAACTTTTTCAAGCTATGAAATCATGGGTCCTATGCTCGGAATTGCCATTGGTTTATTAATTATGAGTTTACTAGATAATTATTGCCATCACCCTATCATACATAAAAAAGACCAGCAAGCATGGCAAACTTTTTTATTTCTCTCCTTCGCTATTTTTATTCACAATATGCCGAGCGGCTTTGCATTAGGCGCTGCTTTTACAAACCATAATGAAACTGCCATTCCATTCTTATTTGCGATTGTTATACACCATATTCCAGAAGGATTAGCTTTAATTATTCCTTTTTTATTTACACAGCATAAATATCTCTCATTTCTATTAACAATTCTGTTATTATCAATTATCCTCGGCACTGGCACAATCTTTGGGATGATGATGAACGGGAAAGCGATTCATTTACAAGGGATGATAATGGGAAGTGCAATCGGTTCTTTAGGATATGTCACAATACATGAAATGCTTTGGAAAGCGAAGAAACACCTCGCTTTACTTCCCTTCTTATCCTGGTCTATGAGCGGTTTTTTACTCATAACAGCCTTTACATTCTTCGCAGGACACCATTAGAACTGCACTTTTATTTATTATTTGTATATTTTACCTTTTTTTTCGAAACATAATAGTATCACAGTATGTAAGGAGGATCTTTCATGTTTCGAAAAACAGCAGGTGAAGCGCTTGTTGATTTGCTTATCGAATGGGGCGTTGATCACATTTACGGTATGCCCGGTGATTCGATCAATTCTATTATTGAGCCACTTCGAAAAAAACAAGACCAAATTAAATTCATTCAAGTTCGCCATGAAGAAGCCGGTGCATTAGCGGCTGCATCTTATGCAAAATTAACAGGAAAATTAGGCGTTTGTATGGCTATCGCTGGGCCTGGTGCGATCCACTTACTAAATGGATTATATGATGCAAAACTAGATCAAGCACCCGTTCTCGCAATTACAGGTCAAGTTGAATCAGATTTACTCGGAACAGGATTTTTCCAAGAGGTAAACTTAGAAAGAATGTTTGATGATGTCGCTGTTTATAATCAACGAATTATGTCAGCAGAACAACTCCCTGCGGTTGTAAACCAAGCGATTCGTATGGCATATACAAAGAAAGGTGTATCTGTTCTTACCATACCAGATGATGTTCCGAAGTTTGAAGTAGAAGCTGGCGCACGTATAACAAGTTCTTCTTTTACATTACCCGAACTCTTTCCGCAAGAAGAGGATCTAAAGTTAGCAAAACTAGCATTAAATAACGCAAAAAAACCTGTTATTTTAGCTGGAAAAGGAGCAAAACATGCGAAGGAATCTTTACTTGCATTCGCAGAACATATTGGCGCACCAATTGTTTTAACACTTCCAGCTAAAGGAATTATTCCTGATGAACATCCCCTTTGTATAGGCGGATTAGGGTTAATTGGAACAAAACCATCTTACGAAGCAATGAAGCATGCAGATACATTAATCATGATTGGTACTTCTTACCCTTTCACTGGTTTTTTACCCGAAAAAGCAAAAACGCTTCATATTGATACGGATCCTGCACAAATTGGGAAGCGTTATGCGACAGATATCGGATTAGCTGGTGATGCAGATAAAACATTGAAATGGTTTTTAGAAAATGTGGAGAAGCATGAGGATCATTCATTCCTAGAATATCATCAAGAACTGATGAAGAAATGGGAAGAAAAATTGCATAATCAAGAAGAGGACTCTTCTACTCCAATTAAACCACAAAGAGTTATGCATGCCTTGCAACATGTCGCTCATGATGATGCCATTTTATCAGTAGATGTTGGGAATGTAACAGTATGGGCTGCTCGTCATTTTCGGATGATGAATCAACAATTTATCATCTCTAGTTGGCTCGCTACACTCGGATGCGGTCTACCTGGAGCAATTGCTGGTCAAATCGCTTATCCAGATAAACAAGTCTTTGCAATTTGTGGTGATGGTGGATTTGGAATGACAATGAATGATTTTGTCACTGCAGTAAAATATAAATTACCAATTGTGGTTGTTGTACTCAACAACCATAAGATTGCAATGATTAAATTCGAACAAGAAGTAATGGGAAATATTGAGTTTGGTACAGATTTAACAAACCCTAATTTTGCAAAATATGCAGAAGCATGCGGTGGAGTTGGCTACCGTGTAGAACACTTAGATGAACTTCTCCCTGCTTTTGAAAATGCAGTAAAACAAGATAAGCCATGTATTATTGATGTAGTAGTAGATGTAAATGAAGCACCAATGCCTGCAAAAATTACATTTGGGCAAGCTGCCGGATATACGAAACATATGCTAAAAGAGTTATTTGAAGAAGGAAAAATTGATTTACCACCTTTGTAAAATCGAAAAAAGATAGATGAAAACAGATTGTTCTCATCTATCTTTTTTATTTAGATACTTCTTGATGGAAGGAAAAATCTTCTCTTTCACTTTTCGCCTGTTTCTCAACTTTCTCTTCTTTCTCTCCTACTTTCCTTCTCCTCAGATTTCCTATTCCAATCGCCCCTTGTAGACTATTACTTATAAGATTCCCTACCAAAATTGTCAGGATATGAAAAAAATCAGTACAAGAACGATCCAAGTATGTGTGGTCAAATGACGGAAATTTTGTCCAATCGGTCCTGTCCACTCCTTCGTCACACTATCTGTATCACCGCTATATGATATAGTTCCTCCAAAAAACAAATGGAGTAAACCAAGATGTAAAAGTAGCAATAACATACTAACAAATTGCTGCGCAACCAGTAAGAAAAAAGATGGCAAAAGATGTGGCCAAACATGTCGACATAATTGATGCCATTTACTTCCTCCAAGAACCATTGCTGCCATCATAAACTCTTCTCTTTTTACACGCTGGACCTCTTGCGCCGTATACAGCATGACAGTCGGCACAGCCAAGCATGTGAGAATACTAATTTGAAACAGAACTCGCATTGTAAACGGAGCAGGGACTGTTCCACTTTGAAAGACTAAAACTTCCTTTAACATAAAATAAGAAATCATGATCATCGGAACAATACTAAATGGATCAAAAAATGAAGAAATAACCGGAAAAGAACGTTTACTATATATACCAAGAAGGAAACCTATTTTGAGTTTCCCCTCATCAAACCTTACATCCCATATTAAGGGATATAACTTACCAACATGTTATATCGTGAATTTCAAATACTGTTCTCTGGACATAGTTTTATTTAGCGAAAGCTGTCTGTGCTGTTGAATAAGGATTAGATAATGATCAAACTTTTTTATAAATGTTAAAACATATCTACAAAAGAAGAATCCATTTCGATCAATCTTGAACAGCTCCCTGTCTACTTGACAGGGAGCTATTCACTTTTTTTCAAAATGGATTCTTTTTATTATCGTACAATACGGGTTTGTGAGGTGTTTTTAATCAAACTTTGTTTCAAACCTACAATAGTTCCCACAATATGTTGTTTCTGCATAACTTCGCTCCAAGAAAAATTCTTACCTTTTACAATACAGAAAATTCAAAAATCGTTTGAGTAAACCTGTATATCGAATTAATAGTATCTTTTTTATAAAGAGTTTAATAATATATTATGGTTTATATAAAATCCTTGGAAGTTTCGTTATATCCTCTCCATTTATATGCCACTTATCGTCACCTTTATTATACATATCAACCCTTACCGATTCTTCCGTAGAAGATATTTCTGCTTCAAGTAATATTGAAGATGAATAATCATGTAGTTGCTTTATTAATTTTGGGTTAGATATTGATGGGTTTTCACTTAATATTCTTTTTTGCTCATCTTCAACTTTTGTTCTCAAACTTGATATCAATATTGGCTTTGATTTTATTTCCACTCCTGCAGTTTTACCTTCTCCGTCTATATATACAACATTCGTTTCAAATTTCACTTTTTGCCGTATTGCTTCTTTAAAATTTTTAAAATAGTTATCTACTGATTCTTCTGTAATACTAGATACGCCTTCATAATTATATAGGACAGCTTTTCTAACCTTTTCCGCCATCGCTTCATTAAATTGTTTTCCATCTTCACCTGTTAATTTACTCATTTTGTCTATATCTTTATCATAGAAGCCCACCTATTGTAAGTGATACTATCAAACTCATACCTACTAAATTTTTGGAATATAACATATTCTACTTCAACTCTTTTCTGTATAAATTATGAATTACATTAATATGACACCATTATATCTCGGTGTTCTATAGCATATTTTATTTATATACAATTATTAAAATGTAAAAACCACAAAAACATCAAACCCTATTTTATTTCAAGGTGCGCCGTTATCTATAGCACTGGAATAAAGTTTAATTAAAATGACCCTACTAAATTCCTATGCAATACACAAAAAGAAACCATTTTGAAAGATCTTTTATCAAGACCTAAAATAAAAAAAGATAGATAAATTAAAGGACATTACATATTTTATATGACTAATATGTAATGTCCTTTCTTATTCAACAATAGCGCTCTTTAACAGAAGACTCGATTTCAAGATAATCTTAACAGACATTAATATCGATCTTCAGTTACTGCCCCCTTATATGTCCTAGTGACAGGGTTCTTACCATAGACCGCAAAGCACCATGATGTCAATGATTCTCCTAATTCGAATGCTCTTCTTTTATGATTTAAATGTAATGAATTATAGTATTTCTATATAACCTTCTGTTCCATTTACTCGAATACGTTGCCCATCTTTTATCAGCTTGGTGGCATTTTCAACACCGACAACGGCAGGTAAGCCATATTCACGTGCGATGACTGCTCCATGGGTCATCAGTCCGCCAACTTCAGTGACAAGTCCTTTTATGGATACAAACAATGGTGTCCAGCCAGGGTCAGTAAAGGAGGTGACTAATATATCTCCATCTTCTAAATCAGCATCTTCCATGTTTAAAATGACACGCGCTCGTCCCTCTATAACTCCGGAAGAAACAGGCAGACCTAAAATCGCTTCGGCTGGGAGATTTTCTCGTTTGTACTCACCCGCAATAATTTCACCATCAGACGTGATAACACGTGGGGGAGTTAATTTTTTATATAATTTGTACTCGTCTTTTCGTTTGCTGATGATCTGGTAATCCAGTTTGTTTGTACGTACGACTTCGTGAAGTTCTTCAAAAGTGAGATAGTATATATCTTCTTTTTCGTGAATAACGCTGGCTTGCACGAGTTGTTCGGCTTCTTTCAGTAAAGCCTGCTTATAAATGAAGTAGCGATTAATCATGCCGTATTTTGGATATTCACGATAACCGATGAAATTCCGGATCAGGCTGATCATTCGTTTTGTCTCTTTGGCTTTTCGTTTACCATCCGGTAATTGCTTCAATCGATCTAATAACTCTTGTTCTTTTTTCAAAGCTTCCTGTCGCCCTTGCTCAAATTTCCGATTGCCAGAATTAGGATCAAATTCTTTGATGTTATTGAGAATCATGTGGACAAGTGTAGTTGGTTTTTCACTCCAACGAGTTTTAGTAATATCGATTTCTCCAGCACATCGCATTCCGTATTTGTTGAGATAAGCATAGATAGCGTCTTGGATTTCCTGTCCACCATCAAACTTAACCAGTTCATCCAAAAAGTTATCATCTTTTACATGTTGTAAATAATTGATTACTTCCGGATAAGGACGAATCACATCTGCAACATCCAATAGCGCCAGACCCATTTCTGAAGTAATATTGTTTGGTGCAGATAGAGAAAGCGTGTCTGCTACGTTTTTTTCACCTAACCACTTGTTCATTTTCTCATTGATCCATGATGAAGCATCCATAGCAGCCATAATTACACCCAAACTTTGTGGGTCAAATAAAATCGTCTTTAATTTCTGGATATCTTCTAGAATACAATCAAATAAATCTGATCCTGATTTCGTTTGGATGTCTTGTTTTAACTCTTCTATCGATGTTTGACTACTCTGAATCAAATCAGAAACGATTGTCGGATCGTTTTCGATTTGTGCTTGAAAACCCGAAGACGATATACCTTTATTGCTTTTACTAGAACTCGGTACTTTTTTACCATCTGGTGACGATTTTATAAAATCTTCTCGCTCTATTATAGTCATGAGTGCGTCTTTTATAAGCGGATCGGATTGCCCCAAGGTATCTATTATCGTTTTTCTACTGACAGGCGAAGCCAGATTATGCGTGATATCAACAAATAACCTTCCACCAGCTTTAAACCTGGGTCCAAAAGATGTTAACTGGAATAAAGACATTCCCAATGGTTTCAAGGGATAGGTCATCATTTGTTGGTGACCGACAGATACATAAACGTGATTTTCCTGATCATCTGCTTCAGGGACAGGGTATAAAGTAGTGATGGGACGACTTTGCACGATATAAAATGTCTCGTCAGCCAGACACCATTCGATATCTTGTGGGCAACCAAAATAAGCTTCAATCTCTCTGCCTATGCGTGCGAGCTGTAAAATTTGTTGTTCAGTAAGTGTTTGCGTCTTTTGCCGATCAGGATCGATCTGCTGTGTCTCTGTTCCGCCTTCTTTTAGTCCATAGATGGCCAGTTTTTTGGTTGCTATCATCTTATCGACGATTTTATCTTCTTGCACCTTATAGCAATCCGCAGATACCAAGCCGGAGACAAGAGCCTCTCCTAGTCCAAAGCTAGCATCGATCGATAGTAGCTTTCGATTGGAAGTAATCGGATCAGCAGTAAATAAAATTCCTGAAGCCTGTGGGAAAATCATCCGTTGAATGATAACGGATAGGTAAACCTGGCTGTGATCAAATCCGTTTTGGATTCGGTAAATTACTGCGCGATCAGTAAATAGGGAAGCCCAACATTTACTGATGTGTCGCAATATTGCATCTTTTCCGATGATATTTAAATAGGTGTCCTGTTGACCAGCAAAGGAGGCAAATGGAAGATCCTCGGCTGTAGCACTTGAACGAACAGCATATGCATGCTCGAAGCCAAAAGTTAAGAGACATCGATCGATATCTTCTTCGATCCCCTTCTCGATCTCGATCCCCTCAATCAGCTCACGAATCTTCCTGCTAATTTCACTAATTCTTTCTCGTTCGTCCACTTTTTGAACTGCTAGTTGATCCAGTAATTGATGAAGCTCCTCATTTTTCCCAACGACTCTTTTATATGCCTCAGTGGTAACACAAAATCCCTCTGGTACAAGTATTCCTTCAATCCTCGAACATTCGCCCAAATTCATCCCTTTGCCACCGACCACCATTTGTCTCGTTTTATCGATCTCACGAAACTCTAGTACATATGGTTTCATTTCTTTCCCTCCCATTTATCGCTCAATACCAAGACGAATCATATGACAAAAATTGTTCATCTGATCAACCAATTACGCTGTCCACTCGTTCTTGCTCCTCGCGAAGTTCCATGTTCATATCAAACACTCCTTTAAAAAAATAAAAATAGGGGTTGACTGAAAAGGATTTTATGATGTATAATTAAAATAGGGATAATTTACACAAAAATCCATTACTGGTGTATCTATATAAATTTACCACAGTTTCTCATTTTTATCAATGTATTTACACGACCATAATTGTTGCAAATTCAAAGGAAGAAAAAACCCCATTTTACAAGACAAATGACTTACAAAAAATGATATCCAAATATCCAATCATTTAGTGTAGCGTCAGGAAAATACGGATTTACAACGTTAAGAAATTCCAATATTAAAAAGCCCAATTTCTTAGTATTAATATTAAGAAATTAGGCTTTTTTCGTTACCCCATTAAAGCGCCCTATAATTGAATAAAAACCTAATTGATTTTTATGTCCCAAGGAGAAGAAGAAGTACACTGCCTGCCCAAAGAAAATATGCAAGTTGAGTTAATATATACATGGATAATTAACAAAAAGCATGACATAAAATTGTCATGCTTTTTTGCCTATTAAAAAATTCTTTTCGTACATTATTATTTTTTCAGTATATTAACGTAAAAACTCATTAATTCAGTGGTATTTTTCATTCTTTATACTAACTTTAAACAGTACAAACAATTTTCATTACCCATTAGCGGACTTTTTTTCCTTTGGACACTCTCCTACATCACCCGCTTAAACATCTTCTCCAGTTCATACGTCGAATGATGCACAAGTATAGGTCTACCATGCGGACATGTGTAAGGATTTGTTGTTGTACGCAGTTCTTCTAGCAAAGCAAATATTTGATCGTTCGTTAAATATTGATTTGCTTTGATCGATGCTTTACAGCTCATCATAATGGCTGCTTCTTCACGCAGTTTTTTTATATCGACTTTTTTTAGTTTGACAACTTGCTGCATCATTTCATCGATGATTTCTATTTCCTGTCCTTTTGGGAACCACGTTGGATGCGAACGAACGATAAAGGATTGATGACCAAATTGTTCTAAGAATAATCCTACCTTTTTCAATTCCTCTAATTGCTCTTCGACACGTAAGAATTCAGTGAGAGATAAATCAATACGATATGGTACGAGCAATTCTTGTACTTCTCTCGTTACTTGTCCTACTTTATCACGGAAATATTCATAATTGATTCGCTCTTGCGCTGCATGCTGGTCAATCATATATAAACCTTTATCATTTTGGGCGAAAATATAGGTTCCATGCATTTGCCCGATTGGATAAAGCGGTGGTAAGTCGTTTCCATTCATTTCGATTTCTTGGATTTCTGCTACTTCTTCTAATTCAAAATCTTCCTCGCTGTTATCCCATTCATTCCCGTCTTGGACAGATTTTCCAATCATTGATTTAGAAAGTTGCCAACTATTTTCTTCTTTTACTAAAGATTCTGGTGGCTGCCATTCCTGCTTCGGTGGTTGCCAAAGTAAATTTTTGTTTTGTGGTTTGGCTTGGATTTCTTCTTGTTTCTCATCCATTCCAGTCGGTAAGACGATGTTTGGCAGTGGTACTTCTTTCGGTTTTGTATGTTCAAAATGAAATTGCTCTTGTACACTTTCATCTTTTTCTTTTTTCTTTGATGTAACACCAGCATCTGGAATGAGCTGTATTTTTTTAAACGCGTCCTGCAATGTTTTTTCAATCAATTGCAGTAATTCCTGCTCTTTACTAAAACGCACTTCTAATTTCGCTGGATGAACGTTCACGTCAACTAACATTGGATCCATCTCGATTGATAAAAAACCGATTGGATAACGTCCCACTGGAAGTAATGTGTGATACCCTTGCTGAATTGCTTTCATTAAGACATAGTTTCGAACGTAACGGCCATTTACAATCGTAGATATGTAATTACGAGATGCTCTCGTTACTTCAGGTAACGTTACATATCCACGAATGGTAAAGTCCAATGATTCCGCTTCAATCGGAATGAGTTTTTTCGCAACTTGAATGCTGTAAATTGCAGCAAGTACTTGCCTCACATCACCATTCCCTGAAGTGTGTAACAGTTTTTTCTCATTATGAAACAATTTCAAAGATACTTCTGGATGGGACATAGCAATGCGATATACAATGTCTGTAATATTCCCAAGCTCTGTATGAATTGTTTTCATATATTTAAGGCGTGCTGGCGTGTTAAAAAACAGATTTTGAACCGTAATATCTGTCCCTTTACGGCTCGCTGTTTTTTCCTGCATTATAATATCTCCGCCCTTAATAATAAGATGTGTACCTGGTGCATCTCCTGTACTTGTGACTAACTCTAATTCACTAACAGATGCGATACTTGGCAATGCCTCACCACGGAAACCGAGCGTGCGGATGCGAAATAAATCATTTTCATCTTTAATTTTACTTGTTGCATGTCGCTCAAAAGCAACAATACAATCTTCTTCAGCAATGCCATCTCCATTATCAATGATGCGAATTTTTGATAATCCAGCTTCTTCTAAGTGGATTTCAATAGATGTACTATTCGCATCGATGGAATTTTCGACAAGTTCTTTTACAACTGAAGCAGGTCGTTCGACTACTTCCCCTGCGGCAATTAAGTTAGAGAGTTGATCATCGAGTTTGCGAATTTTCCCCATCTACTTACTCATCCTTTCTTTAACTTTTTCTGCAAACGATACAGTTCATTTAAGGCTTCTAGAGGAGTCATATCAAGTAAATCGATTTTTTTAATTTGTGTTAATACAGCTGTTTCTTTTTGATCAAACATAGGCTTGTCTTCTTTTTTCACAGGCTGTTCTGTAGTAAAGAAAGATAGCTGTGATTCTGCAGGTTCTTCTTTCTCTTCTAGCTGCGGTTCTGATTTTTCTTTTACAACGACTGGTTCTTGGACAATTTCTTCTTGTACTTTCACTTCCACTCGTTTTGGAATGATGATTTCCTCTTGCCCTTCTAGCTGCGCTAACACTTCTTTCGCACGAGCAATTAAGCTATCTGGCAGTTCAGCAAGCTGGGCAACGTGAATACCATAACTTTTATCTGCTGCACCATCTTGAATCTTATGCAAGAAAACAACTTTTCCGTTTTCTTCAATAGCTGAAACGTGTACATTTTTCAGTCGCTCTAAGCTTTCTTCTAATACAGTTAGTTCGTGATAATGTGTTGAGAATAATGTTTTCGCTCCAATTTGATCATGAATATGTTCTATGATTGCTTGTGCGAGTGCCATACCGTCATACGTAGATGTACCGCGTCCAATTTCATCAAATAGAATTAGACTTCTTTCCGATGCATTCGCAATTGCATTTTTCGCTTCTAACATTTCGACCATAAATGTACTTTGACCTGAAATTAAATCATCTGCTGCACCTATTCTCGTAAAAATTTGGTCAAATACAGGTAACACCGCTTCTGTTGCTGGTACAAAACAACCGATTTGCGACATAACAGTAATAAGTGCTAATTGACGCATATACGTACTCTTACCAGACATATTTGGACCCGTAATTAAAAAGACATCCATATTTTCAGGCATCATGCAGTCATTTGGAACATACAATTTGCCGTTCAATACTTTTTCTACAACAGGATGGCGACCATCTTTTATAAAGATTTCACGTTTATCTGTTAAAACTGGTTTTACAAATTGCTCTTCTTCACTTACTGTTGCAAAGCTTTGCAGTACATCTAGTTCACTAATAACTTTCGCTAGATGCTGTAATTTAGGAATAAACACCTTTACTTCTTCACGAAGTACAGTGAATAAATCATATTCTAGCTGTACAATTTTTTCTTCTGCCTCTAAAATCAATGTTTCTTTTTCTTTTAATTCATCTGTGACGAAACGTTCTGCGTTTGCAAGTGTCTGCTTACGCTCATAGCGCCCCTCTGGGAGAGCAGAAAGATTTGCCTTTGTCACTTCAATATAATAGCCAAAAATACGGTTGTAACCAATCTTTAATGATTTAATACCTGTAATATCACGCTCACGTTTTTCAAGCTCTGCAATCCACGTTTTTCCGTTCTTACTAACATAGCGATATTGATCTAATTTGTCATTATAGCCATCTTTTATAATATCCCCATCTTTTATAGAAAGCGGTGGGTTTTCTTGAATACTTCTTCCTAGTAACTCTGTTAAACTTTCACATGGATCAGCGCCTTGAATTAACCTTGCTGCATAAGAATTGTCTAATAAACTAATGGCCTCTAAAATAGCTGGCACTTGCAGAAGTGAACGTCTTAATTGCAGTAAATCACGCGCATTTACGTTACCATATGCGACTTTTCCTGCTAAACGCTCTAAATCATACACTTCTTTTAATTTTTCTTTTAAATCTTCACGTAAAAAATAGTCATTCACAAACGTTTCAACCATTTCTAAACGTTCTTCAATGTTGTCTTTTTGTATAAGTGGACGTTCCATCCACTGTTTTAACATACGGCCACCCATAGCTGTTTTTGTTTTATCTAATAGCCATAATAAAGATCCTGTTTTCTCTTTTGTTCGAAGTGTTTCTGTTAACTCTAAATTACGCTTTGAATGTACATCAATTTTCATAAATTGATTTGTATAATAAATATCTACCGGCTGCAAGTGATCCAATGAACGTTTTTGCGTTCTTAATACATAATTCAATAAGCGTCCCACTGCTGTAACTAATTTCGTTTGCGTCACACTTTTAACAAGGTGTTCCAACCCTTCAGGAATCTTCGTTGCATCTTCATATGAAATTGTCATTTTCAATGTTTCTGTTAGCTTGTTTAGCTCATCTTTTGAAAATGTAGAATCTACAACAATTTCTTTTGAACCTGTTGCATACACCTCTAATAAAACATCTTCTACCGTACCCGTTAATAGTGTCACTGTATTTTGTCCTGTTGTTAAATCATTACAAGCCAGTGCATAAGAACCATCTTCAAATTGAGTTAACGCGGCTAAGAAGTTGTTTTCTTTCTCATCAATTGTGCGCCCTTCCATCATCGTTCCTGGCGTAATCAATTGAACAACTTCACGTCTTACAACACCTTTTGCTGTTTTTGGATCTTCTACTTGTTCACAAACCGCAACCTTATATCCTTTTTCAACAAGCTGTTCAATATAGTTTTTTGCTGCATGATATGGGACACCACACATCGGTATACGATCACTACTCCCACCATCTCGGCTTGTTAATGTAATTTCAAGCTCATGTGCTGCCTTTATAGCATCCTCAAAGAACATTTCATAAAAATCTCCTAAACGGAAAAATAAAAAGGCATCTTGATAATCTGCCTTGACCTTTAAATATTGTTGTATCATCGGGGTGTACTGTGCCATTTGTTTCCTCCATACTTCATAAAAATGTGCTATATTTATATGCCGCACTTCACGGACAATTTCCTCTCCACTTATAGGAGTCTCTCTTCATTATAGCACATTTTCAATACAAAATAGTTCCATCCAGTATGACTAATACTATGTAAAAAGCTAGGAAGAAATTCTCCCTAGCTTTCTATTATTCTTCTTCTGCATCTACAATAAAGTTTGGATCTAACTCTTCAAATTCATCATCATCTACTTCAAAGCTATCCTCATCCTCTGGACATCCATCTGGATTTACATTTACACAAATTTTTGTTTCACCGACAACTTCTGTTACAAATTCACGCTCTACCGTTACAACAATTTTGTTATCATTTGGTGAAACAATTGCTTCTAAACAATTTGGATGTTGAATAACGCGGGCAATAATTTCTAAATCTTCACCTGAAAAATTTTTGTCACGATATCCAATATTGATTTCATCCGTGTAACTAACACGTTCTGTTACAACTTCTGTTTTTGTGTTTTCATCAAATGAGTACCACGTATTCACATCGTAGTATCCTTCAATTTCTACAGCCTTCCCATTCTTTCTTGCTTCATATGTGTGATTAATTACCCAACATCCGAGAATACTTGTCGGCTCATGATTTGATTCACATGTATGCGTTGACTTTGTATACTTACGTCCTTTGCCCACTACTGCCTTTGTAATAATCTCTCTAAATTCGGACATTCGGAACCCTCCTCAATCAATATTCACTTAATCATATGCGTGACAATAGCGGAATGTGTCATTCTTTTTTTGACAAAAGACTATAGAGCAAAATAAAAACAAAAAAGAGATGTCCATAAGACATCTCCCTTAACAATCACAATTCCCTTTTTTACTCTCTACTTCAGCACCCGTTTCACCTTTTAACACATTGCCACCAGTTGAAATTAAAATTTCATCCGTTACGTTATTAGAAATGGTACTTGCTACAAGCTGCAGTAAATCATTTACATATGTTTGTGAAGATTTAAATTCCTGTACAACCGGAATGCTATCAAGTTTATCTTGCAGAGCATCTATTTCCGCTTCTATTTTTTTCAATGCTTCCCATTTTCCATAATGCTGTAAGTTTACGGCTTGTTTTTGCAGCGCTTTAATTTCATCAATTGCACGTTTTACATTTTCATTTTTATGAATTTGCGCTTCCGCACGTTTAAAGAAATCCACTTCTTCTGTTTCAGAAATCATTTCCGCTAATTTTTTCGCTTGCTCAACAATTTCATCTTTTGTATAAACTTTCATCTATTATTTCACCTCGAGTGGCTCCTCAACCAATTCCCCGTTTAGAGACCAAGTTTTTGCTTCCGTTACTTTTACTTTTACAAGCTGACCGATTGCATATTTTGGAGCTACGAAGTTTACAAGTTTATTGGTACGCGTATAGCCTGCAAGCACGTCGGGATTATTCTTACTTTCTCCATCAACTAGTACTTCAACGATTTGGCCTTTATATCGTTTATTCTTTTCCATAGAATATTCATTAACCAATGCATTTAAACGTTGTAAACGCTCTTTTTTCACTTCCATCGGTACATTATCCTTCATTTTTGCAGCAGGTGTACCTTCACGTGGAGAATAAATAAATGTAAATGCACTATCAAACCCTACTTCGCGATATAACGACATCGTTTCTTCAAACTGCTCGTCTGTTTCATTTGGGAAACCAACGATAATATCAGTTGTTAATACTGCATTCGGAATCGCTTCTTTAATTTTACGTACAAGTTCTAAATAGTGTTCCCGTGAATATTTACGTGCCATAATTTTCAACATATCTGTACTTCCAGATTGCACCGGTAAGTGGATATGTTCAACTAAATTACCGCCTTTTCCAAGTACTTCAATTAAGTGATCATCGAAATCACGTGGGTGACTTGTCGTAAAGCGAACACGTGCTATATCAATCTTACGAAGTTCATCCATTAAATCGCCAAGACCATATTCTAAATCTTCAAAGTCTTTACCGTATGCGTTTACGTTCTGACCAAGCAACGTAATTTCTTTATATCCATTTGCCGCTAAATGACGAATTTCATTAATAATATCTTCTGGGCGGCGACTACGTTCTTTACCACGTGTATATGGTACTATGCAATATGTACAGAATTTGTCGCATCCATACATAATATTTACCCATGCTTTAATATCACCACGACGTACTTTCGGAAGGTTTTCAATTACATCCCCTTCTTTAGACCATACTTCAACAACTGTCGCTTTTGAGAACATCGCATCTTTTAAAATGTACGGCAAACGATGAATATTATGTGTACCAAATACCATATCTACATGCTGGTTTTTTTGCATAATTTTATTTACAACAGATTCTTCTTGAGACATACAACCACACACACCAATTAAAAGATCTGGGTTTCTTTGTTTTAATGGTTTTAAATGACCAAGTTCACCAAATACTTTATTCTCAGCGTTTTCACGAATGGCACAAGTATTTAATAGAATCACATCTGCATCTTCTGTCGAAAATGTTGGTTCATATCCAAGTGTTGTAAAAATACCAGCCATTACTTCTGTATCATGTTCATTCATTTGACATCCATAAGTACGGATATAAAACTTTCTTCCGGCACCAAAGTTACGAAACTCTTCTGGCAAACCAAAATCACGTTCAATTTTAACTTCTTCTTTTCCGCGTTTTTTCGCATCTTTTAAAGAAGGCGGCTGATATACACTTTCAAAGTATTTACTGTAATCTTTTTCTCCTTTTTTCATAGAAGAATTGGCTTGTTGACTTGCTAATCGTTGTTGCTCGTTCATGGGTAATCTCCTTTCAACCTTAACTATACACACTCTGTAGTCCATTCTAATGACAATCAGACCCATCTTAAAGATTAGGATAGTTTGAGAGATAACTTGCCCCTTTGAAACTCGAGTAATCGATCTAACCATCCGTAAGAATGGAGTCTTCCCGACACCAATAGACATTCCCTTTTTTGTTGTTTTAACCTTGTCCTTTTAAATAACATGTTATTTTATTCCTATACACACTATCATAGTATAAAGTGTTTAGCTAAATTTAACAACAAAGAGACAGTATCATACCCACGTACTACAGCGCACAAACCAATTTTTTCTGGCAAGACGATACACTATCATTTTATCATTCTGAATTTTCCGAGTAAACAAAATGTATTAAAAAGTTAACTCATTTTGTTTACTCACCATGTAAATAAAAAAGCTGCCATTAAGCAGCTTTTTTATTATGATTACATAAATTCAGCAACGAGTTCATCAAACATTTTTTGATCCATTTGTAAATCAGCTTGCACTAAAGGTTTTTCGCTATATCCCTTTACAAGTTCTTGGTAAGAAGGCTGCTCTGTATTTTGATAAATTAAGCCTGTTACTAAACCTTTGTTTTCCATTAATGTTTGCATAGCAATCATACGATTAGATGGATCGTATCCTTCGACTGTGCTTAATTTTGTTAAATTCTCTTTAAACCAGTCATACGTATTTACTTTATTATAAGTTACACATGGGCTAAATACATTAATTAAAGAGAATCCTTTATGCTGAATACCAGCTTCGATAAGCTGCGTTAATTCTTTTAAGTCACTAGAGAAGCTTTGTGCAACAAATGTTGCACCCGCTGTTAATGCCATTTCCATTACAGATAATGCTGGTTCAATTGAACCTTGCGGTGTACTTTTCGTTTTAAATCCCGCTTCGCTACGTGGTGAAGTTTGACCTTTTGTTAAACCGTAAATTTGGTTATCCATAACGATGTACGTAATGTCAATGTTACGACGAATCGAATGAATTGTATGTCCCATACCGATTGCAAAGCCATCTCCGTCACCACCAGATGCGATAACTGTTAAATCACGGTTTGCCATTTTCACACCTTGTGCAATTGGAAGTGCACGCCCATGAATACTATGAACACCATACGAATTAATATAACCTGAAATACGACCTGAACAGCCAATTCCAGAAATAACAGCTAATTCATCTGGGTTTAAACCAACGTTAGCTGCTGCACGTTGAATTGCAGCTTGCACCGAGAAGTCTCCGCAACCTGGACACCAGTTTGGTTTTACACTGTTCCGAAAGTCCTTAAATGTTGCCATTTAATACAACCCCTTTTTTGCATTCGTTGTAAATTTCTTTTGGTAGGAATGGATTCCCGTCATATTTTAACAGACTAGAAATTTTCTCACCAATGCCAAGATTCATTTTCATAATGTTAGCAAGCTGACCAGTTGCATTGTTTTCTACTACAACAACGCGTTTTGCATCCTTTACAAGTGGAAGAATTTCATCAGTTGGGAACGGATGAATTAAACGAACATGAGCATGATTTACTTTTAATCCTTCTTGCTCTAAACGCTCCATTGCTTCTTCAATTGCACCACGAGTAGAGTTAAAGCCAACTAACAATACATCAGCTTCATCATACTTAGCATTTTTGTAAACAGGGGTATTAAACTTTAAATTCTCCATTTTACGGAAACGTTTGTCCATTTGTGCTTTACGATTCAGTGCTGATTCAGATGGTTTACCAGTTTCATCATGTTCTACACCTGTCACATGGTGAACACCATTTTTCATACCAGGTAAAACACGTGGTGAAACACCATCTTCTGTCACTTCATAACGTTTAAAGTAAGCTTTATTTTCACGATCTGGTAACTCTGCCTGTAAATCAAGCTTACCGCGGCGAATTTCTACTCTGTCTAACTTCAATGGTTCTACTGTTTGCTTTCCTAAAGAAAGCTGTAAATCTGTTAAGAAAATAACAGGAACTTGATATTCTTCCGCTAGGTTAAATGCTTCTACGATATCATAGAACGCTTCTTCAACAGTACTTGGCGCCATTACGATTTTTGGAATTTCACCGTGTGTCCCGTAAATCATCGCCATTAAATCAGATTGCTCTTGCTTTGTTGGTAAACCAGTACTTGGACCACCACGCTGTGTATCAACGATTACAAGTGGTGTTTCTGTAATACCAGCTAAACCAATTGATTCCATCATTAAAGATAAACCAGGTCCTGCTGATGCTGTTAGGGTACGTACACCCGCATAGTTCGCACCAATTGCCATTGTACAAGCAGCAATCTCATCCTCTGTTTGGATGACTGTTCCGCCTACTTTTGGCAATTTTTTAATTAAGTATTCCATAATTTCAGAGGCAGGTGTAATTGGATATGCTGACATAAAGCGCGCTCCACCAGCTACTGCGCCAAATGCAATTGCATCGTTACCGATCATAAACATACGTTTTTGACCATCAGCTTTTTCAAGCTGCATCATATTCACTTTCTCACCAAGTAATTCTTTCATATATTGAGAGCCGCGTTTGATTGCTTCCATATTCTTTTTAACGACTTGCTCTCCCTTGCGACCGAAAATTTCTTCAACAACTTCTAAATATACAGTTTCATCTAACCCTAATACTGCACTAGATGCCCCAACGGCAACCATGTTTTTCATTAATGATGTCCCTAATTCAGAGGCAATATCTGTAAACGGTATTGCATATAGATTTACATCTGAACTTTCTGGTATAGTTGGATTAAATTTTGCATCTGCAACAACAATTCCACCTGGTCGTAGTTCGTGGAAGTTAAAATCAATTGTTTCTTGATCAAAAGCAATTAAAATATCTAAATCATCTGATATTGCGCGTACTTCAGTTGTACTTACGCGAATTTTATTATTTGTATGACCACCCTTAATTCGTGATGAAAAGTGGCGGTAACCGTATAGGTAATACCCTAAGCGGTTTAATGCAATACAGAAGATTTCTCCTGTACTTTCAATTCCTTCACCTTGTTGTCCTCCAACTTTCCATGAAAGTTGACTAATCATCTCCTACACCCCTTTTGGCTGCATTCATTGTAGTGTATTTTTTTACAGTAATAGTGTAGCACTTTTTATGCAAAGAAACTACAATGGACACAAATTATACCTCTTCAGACTTCCCTGAATGTTTTGCATAATCTTAATTCGTCTACAATTCTAGCCTTACAATGAAAAAAATGCAATAATTTGGCCTGAATTTCATTAGAATTTTTTAATTTTTCTAACTTTTTATTTTCAAATAAAAAACCAATAAAAAATAAGAAACTAGAAAGAAATATGATTAATGAAATTATCATATAAAAAGCTTTGAACATTTGTTTCACTGTATCGCTTACTCAGTTCATTGATTACATATTCATAACGCCGATACGCTTCCACACCGACAACCATTTCTGTGATACCATCAAAATCCGAACCAAATCCTATATTGCGCTCTCCTCCGAGCGAACAAATGCGCTCCACATGCCGTAATATGTCATCCATATAAGCAGGCCTATGGTTGGTTAAAAACTCTGGAACGAACGTTACACCAATTACACCATCTTTTTGAATAAGTGCTTGTACTTGTTCATCTTTCAGATTACGCGGGTGCTGACAAAGCCCATAACAATTTGAATGTGATGCAATTGGATATTGAGCAATTTCCATCACATCCCAAAAACCTTTTTCATTTAAGTGAGACACATCTGTCCATAAACGAAACGAATTCAGCTCTTCTACAACCTTCTTACCAAACGCAGTAAGTCCCGCTCCTCTTGTTTCCAGTGCTCCATCAGCTAATAAATTCGCATGATTCCACGTGAGTCCCATAGATCGGACTCCTAAACGATAGAGCGTGCGCAATTTCATCATTTCTTTTCCAATTGCTTCGCCGCCTTCTAATGTTAAAATCGCGCCAATTTCATTTGATTCTAACTGCGTTATATCTTTTTTTGTCTGAATCAATTTCATGTTTGGTAACGATAAAATCTGCTTATAAAATATATCTATCATAGCTAACGTAGCTTCAAAACGTTGTTCATATGGTACGATTTCAGGTACATATATCGCAAAGCATTGTACGCTTCCTTTTCTTTGCTCCAATTGTTCAAATGTAATATGTAAAGACGGATCATTTTGAAAATTCTTCTTTCCTTTTGCACTCCATAGTTGCCATAGTACATCACAGTGCGCATCAAACACTTTCACTTTCATTTCCCCTTCCCCATAAAAACAACCTGTTTGCATAAAAGCAAACAGGTTGTTCAAACTTAACGAGGTTCTACAATTAATTTTATTGCTGTACGTTCTTCACCATCAATCATAATGTCTGTAAAAGCTGGGATACAAATCAAATCCAAACCACTAGGCGCTACAAACCCTCTTGCAATTGCTACTGCCTTCACAGCTTGATTTAATGCACCTGCGCCAATAGCTTGGATTTCTGCTGTTCCGCGTTCGCGAATAACCCCAGCAAGTGCACCGGCTACAGAGTTAGGGACCGAAGTTGCTTTAACTTTTAATATTTCCATTCCTCGTTTCCTCCTCGTTTCTTTAAAAAGTATTAGCGATTGATTTCACTTTAACTTATATTCACGAGGGGAGACATGTATTCCTGCTAAATTTCTGTAATTTTTCTAAAAAATTAAAATATAATGTTTTTTCTAACTTTTAAATGATCTTATTCGAAAAATGGCTGATCATCATTGATTAAAATACGTTCAATTTTTTTCGCTTTTCCTGTATTTGGATCCACATCAATTAATACTGCACTTAGTTGCGTTCTTCCATTTGTTACTTCAAAACGTACAGGTAAATTCGTTAAAAATTTCTTCAGTACAGCTTCACGATCCATACCTAAAATCCCATCATACGGACCAGTCATTCCAACATCTGTAATATAAGCTGTTCCGCTTGGCAAAATACGATTATCTGCTGTTGGAACATGCGTATGTGTCCCTACGACTGCCGTAGCACGTCCATCTACGTACCAACCAAGCGCCTGTTTTTCACTTGTTGTCTCAGCATGAAAATCAATAAAGATAATATTTGTACGTTTTTTCGCAATGTTAATTAATTCATCTACTTTTCGGAACGGGCAATCAATTGGCGGAAGGAACGTACGTCCTTGTAAATTAATTACCGCTACTTCGGTACCGTTACAATTTACAAAAATAAGTCCTTTTCCCGGTGTTCCCTCTGGGAAATTGGCTGGTCTTGCAAGATATTTTGCATCATCAATAAACTCAAACACTTCACGGTTATCCCAAGCATGATTCCCAAGCGTAACTGCTTGTGCACCACACTCTAAAAAGTTTCGGTAAATTTTCTCTGTAATACCACGGCCACCTGCAGCATTTTCTCCATTAATAATTGTTACAGTAGGCGTATATTTTTTCTTTAACGCCGGTACGTATTGTTGAATCATACCTCTTCCAGGGGATCCTACTACATCTCCAACAAATAAAATTCTCATATGTCTTACCCTTTCTATGTACTACTTATTTTATTACTCACTAATAAGAAAAACAAACTGCTCATTAAAACTCTTCTTCCATTCTAGCCAACTAGAATGGAAATCGAATAAAGTGATTTGCAAACGATTTATTTTATATTGCCCAATCCCAACACAAAAAAATAAAGTGGTGTTTCACCACTTTATTTTGCGTATTCCACTGCACGTGTTTCACGAATAACTGTTACTTTAATATGTCCTGGATAATCCAGTTCATTTTCAATACGTTTTCGAATATCGCGTGCTAAACGATGGGCTTCTAAATCATCGATTGTATCCGGTTTTACCAAGATGCGAACTTCACGTCCTGCTTGAATTGCAAAAGATTTTTCTACTCCTTCATAGGATTCTGAAATCTCTTCTAACTTTTCAAGACGACGAATATAGTTTTCAAGCGTTTCACTACGAGCTCCTGGTCTTGCAGCTGATAACGCATCCGCTGCTGCAACTAAAACTGCAATGATGGAAGTTGGTTCTGTATCACCATGGTGAGATGCGATACTATTAATAACAACCGGATGCTCTTTATATTTCGTTGCGAGTTCAACACCAATTTCAACGTGACTACCTTCTACTTCATGGTCAATTGCTTTTCCGATATCATGCAATAGACCTGCACGTCTTGCTAGTTTTTCATCCTCGCCAAGCTCCGCTGCCATAAGTCCTGTTAAGTACGCTACTTCCATAGAGTGTTTCAACACATTTTGTCCATAACTTGTACGGTATTTCAAACGACCTAAGATTTTAATTAAATCTGGATGTAATCCGTGGACACCTACTTCAAATGTTGTTTGTTCCCCAACTTCGCGAATATACTCATCCACTTCACGTCTCGATTTTTCGACCATTTCCTCAATACGTGCTGGGTGAATACGTCCATCCTGTACGAGCTTATCAAGAGCGATACGAGCTGTTTCACGACGAATTGGATCGAACCCTGATAGGATTACCGCTTCTGGCGTATCATCAATAATAAGGTCAATACCTGTTAACGTTTCTAACGTACGAATATTACGACCTTCACGCCCGATAATACGTCCCTTCATTTCGTCATTTGGAAGATTTACAACCGAAACGGTTGTTTCAGCAACATGATCAGCTGCACATCTTTGCATTGCAAGAGATAAAATCTCTTTTGCTTTCTTATCCGCCTCTTCTTTCGCACGAACTTCACTTTCTTTTACCATAACGGCAATTTCATGAGAAATTTCACTTTCCACTTTCCCTAAAATGATTGCTTTCGCTTGTTCGCGTGTCAGATTGGAAATGCGCTCTAATTCCGTTTGTTGCTTTTGAACTAACTCTCCCACTTTGCTTTCCAACTCTTCAATCTGTTGTTGTCTCGCTACAAGAGATTCCTCTTTCTTTTCTAACATCTGCTCACGTTTATCGAGCGTCTCGTCTTTACGATCAAGGTTCTCTTCTTTTTGCATTAAACGATTTTCTTGTTTTTGTAATTCGCTTCTACGATCACGAATTTCTAATTCAGCTTCTGTACGAAGTGTATGAATTTCATCCTTTGCTTCTAAAAGCGCTTCCTTCTTAAGTGCCTCTGCTTCACGATTTGCATCTTCTAAAATGCGTCTCGCTTCGTTTGCTGCACCATTAATCTTCGCTTCTGCAATAGACTTTCGAACAAAAAAGCCAACAACTGCACCGACTGTTGCAAGCAAAATGGAGATGAGTATCCAAATTAATGTACTACTACTCATGATTTCACCTCCCCTTGCCATGAATGAAAAAAGACTGTCGGCATGTACATTAATTTGCAACGTACAGCAAAGACCGTCGTCCCGCTTTTTAAGGGACTTTCTTCATTTCACAATTAAAATGTCATATTATTATTTCGAAAAGGTATAGAACCTACTCCGAATGTTACTTCTCTTCTAGAGAAGAGTGTATCGTATATAAGAAAAAATATACATTCTCATTGTATCTATCGCAATTTTCATTGTCAAGCGTTGTCTACTTTTACTTTCTTTACCTTTGTCATATAAATCTCCTTTTAACGAAAAAAGTTTATATTCACCAAAGATGACACCCCTTACCTAATCAGTTTTAACAAGGGAGAACGCCTGAATGAAAGGCCTTGCTACATATTATTGTGAAATAAAAAATAAAAGACACGAAATCGTGTCTTTTGTTAATCTAGAATAGCACCTTCTTCTAAGTTTCCAGCATCTTCACCAATACCATGATGTTCACGAATAAAGAATGCAATTTCATCTCTTAATTCTGGATTTTCTTTTAAGAATTGTTTTGCATTTTCGCGCCCTTGTCCTAAACGTTCTTCATTATAAGAATACCAAGCACCACTTTTTTGAACGATATCAAGTTCAGAAGCCATATCTAAAATTTCGCCTTCTCTTGAAATCCCTTCTCCGTACATAATATCAACTTCAGCAACACGGAAAGGAGGTGCTACTTTATTTTTCACTACTTTTATTTTTGTTTTGTTACCAACAATATCATTACCTTGCTTTAATTGCTCAGCGCGACGCACTTCAAGACGAACTGTTGAATAGAATTTCAACGCACGACCACCTGGAGTTGTTTCTGGGTTCCCGAACATAACCCCAACTTTTTCACGAATTTGGTTAATAAAGATTGCAATTGTTTTTGATTTGTTAATCGCACCGGAAAGCTTACGAAGTGCTTGTGACATTAGACGTGCTTGTAAACCGACGTGAGAGTCACCCATTTCTCCTTCGATTTCCGCTTTTGGTACAAGAGCCGCTACAGAGTCAATTACGATAATATCAATTGCACCGCTTCGTACTAAAGCTTCTGCAATTTCTAGACCTTGTTCTCCTGTATCAGGCTGTGATAATAGTAACTCATCAATATTAACACCCAATTTTTGTGCATATACAGGATCCATCGCATGTTCTGCATCAATAAATGCTGCTTGTCCACCTTGACGTTGCACTTCTGCAATCGCATGTAAGGAAACCGTTGTTTTACCTGAGCTTTCAGGTCCATAGATTTCGATAACACGTCCGCGCGGGTAACCACCAACACCTAAAGCTACATCAAGTGCTAATGAACCACTTGGAATTGTAGAAATTCTACGTTCTGCCTGTTCTCCTAATTTCATAATGGAGCCTTTACCAAATTGCTTCTCTATTTGTTTTAACGCCATATCTAATGCCGCTTGACGATCACTCATTCAAAATTCCTCCTTAACTGAATTGCTAATCTTATTATACCTATTTTCATATCAATTTGCCAACAAAAATCGAACGTTTATTCGTTTTTTTGTTTTCCATGGAAAAAGTTTCATTTTTCATCACAAAAAAACTAGAAGAAACTCACATCTCTTCTAGTTTTTTGTATAAATGATAAAATCCATATTTCACAGAGCGTTCTCGAATTTGCTGACGACTTCCACTTAATTTAAGAGGAAAAACAAACGTTGGTTCATTCTTTATCGCTAAACCTACAAAAACAGTACCAGGCTCTTTATTTTCCGAAGCATCCGGTCCTGCCACTCCAGTAAAGCTAATTCCAATATCTGCCTTCAATAGTGTCTTTACATTTTCAGCAAGATAACGAGCACATTGTTCGCTAACAGCACCGACTGTTTGTAAGATTTCTTCAGGCACTTGTAAAACATGTTGTTTCACATCGTTATGATAGCAAATCACGCCGCCTTTAAAAACAGAAGATACGCCGGCATTTTCTGTTACTTGATTCCCAAACAGACCGCCTGTTAAACTTTCTGCACACGCTAAAGTTAAAGCTTTTTTATTCAATAAATCAATCGCTTTATTATGAAGAAAATCTTGATTATATCCGTAGAAAAACTCCCCTACTCGTTCTAAAATCAAATCTTCTACATGTTGAATCAACACTTCCGCATGCTTTACATCATGGTGTTTAGCGGTCAAACGAAGCGTTACTTCTCCATCTGAAGCTAGCGGAGCAATTGTTGGATTCGTTTGACCATCAATTAAGTCTTGAACTTTCACTTCCAGTTGGGATTCTCCAATGCCGAAAAAACGAAGAATACGGGAATATATATGCTCTTCAGTTGTAAAGTTACGTAAAAACGGCTCTACGTAGCTTGTATACATCGGTTTCATTTCTTTTGGTGGGCCCGGTAATAAAATATAAACCTTCTGGTTCTTAGCTAGCCCCATACCCGGTGCCATACCATGATCATTTGCAAATACAGTCGATCCTTTCAAAACAAGTGCTTGTTTCTTATTATTTTCTGTGAATTCGCGTCCTGTACGTTTAAAATACTCGCCAATTGACGTTAAAGCCACTTCATCATAAACAAGTTCTTCTTGTAAGGTTGAAGCAATTGTTTCTTTCGTTAAATCATCTTTTGTTGGTCCCAATCCACCGGTAAAAATGAGTATATCTGCACGTTTCTCAGCAATTTGAATTGCTTCTTGTAAACGATGATTATTATCACCCACAACCGTATGATAATACACATTAATTCCGATGGAAGCTAACTTTTCAGATAAAAACTTCGCATTTGTATTTGTAATTTGCCCGAGTAACAATTCTGTTCCAACCGCAATAATTTCGGCATTCATTCCGATTCCCCCATAAGCTGTTATTTTGAATTTACAAAAGCAGCTCTATTTTTCCAGAAATAGTCCCAGCCAGAAATAACCGTAAAGATAAGTGCAATCCATATGAAAATATCCGCAACCGGAATATGGATTAAATTTAACGGTACATCATGTAATAAATATGCTGAAATCGCAATAATTTGTGTCCATGTTTTAATTTTCCCTAACATATTCGCCGCAACAACCTCACCAGTTCCAGCCAATATAAGACGTAATCCTGTTACAGCAAACTCACGGCTAATGATTACAATAACAATCCAAGATGGAACATATTGCATTTCTACTAATGTAATAAGCGCTGCTGAAACAAGTAACTTATCAGCTAATGGATCAAGAAACTTACCTAGATTCGTCACGAGATTATACTTTCTTGCATAATGACCATCAATCCAATCTGTAGCTGAAGCAACAATGAAAACTATCGCTCCTACTAAATGTTGAATTGGTAAATCTACATTTCCAACTGTATATGTTCCCCAGTTAAAAGGAGCTAACATAATTACTAAAAAAATTGGAATTAAGCAGATTCGAGATATTGTAATTTTATTTGGTAAATTCACAGCTATTCCTCCATCATGTCAAAAACATTTGTTCATTGGAAAAAAGTCATCGAAGCGATGACTTTTATTGTGCAGGTTGTCCTACCCCTAGATTTTTAATCACTAATCTTTGGTGATATTCCTTTTCTGGATCTAGTGGGAAAGCAACAACTTGGCCATTCAGTTTAATTTCAACATTCGGTGCACTTCCGATGTTGAGAAGTACTTCTTTTGCTGTTGTTAAATCATGTTTTTCTGTTTGACCTTCTTGAAGTGTACCATTAAAAACGACATTTCCACCTTCATTTTTAATGTCTACATAACTTGCACCCTTCGCTGTAATTTCTAACTCCAGTGCTTTATTATTATGAATTTCCAAAGTAGATACCTTACCACTTGTTCCAACAAGCTTCACTTCTTCTTGTCCAGCAGGCGGCTGTTGTGCTGGTGGTTCTTCTTTCTTTGGCTCTTCTTTTTTAGGTTCTTCTGCTTTTACTTCTTCTTTCTTTTCATCAAGCGGAGAATTTTTCGCCTTCTGTACTTCTATTTGTTCACTTTTCGTTTGTTTTACTTGTCCTTCATCTTTTCCAATTAACCATTGGAAAACAAACCACACAGCTACCCCTACTGCAATTACCAATAATGCAATCAATATTTTAGACATATGATCTGCTATTGGAAGCGATGCTGCTTTTTGCATAGTTTCTTGTGTTTTTTGACCTTTTGATATTTGCGGTACATCATGAGATTCAGATTGTGGTACTACGCTTTGATACTCTACAATCAACTCTTCTCCGTTCAGACCAACCGCGTCCGCATATTGTTTAATAAATGCACGTGCATAAAATGCACCAGGCAATATACTATAATCGCCCTCTTCAATTGTTACTAAATACCGTTTTTGAATTTTCGTTACCTCATGTAGCTGATCAATAGATAAGCCTTTCGCTTCTCTTGCTTCCTTCAGCTTTTGTCCTAATTCCGTCACTACTAACACCTCAATATTTCTTTAAAAGTCAAACATAGAGAAATTATTTTGCGCTCCTTGCTCAATTTCATCTACTAAATTATATTGAATTTCTTCATCATAATCGTTACGCAATTCAATAATATAATCAAAATCATCAAGTGTATATTCTGATTGACTCACAAATACATCTGGATGTTCGACAACTTTAGTTGCGGGTAACCTCATAATTTCACGAACGAGTTGCCAATGCCTTTCATTCGCACGCTTTGTTGAAACAATGCCATCTAATATAAAAATATTATCGTCACTATACTCATCTTCAATCAGTTGACTGCGTACAGTTTGTTTAATAAGAGTAGACGAAACAAATAGCCAACGCTTATTTGCACAAACACTTGCAGCAACGATAGATTCCGTTTTTCCAACGCGAGGCATTCCTCTTATTCCGATGAGTTTATGCCCTTCTTTTTTCATTAGTTCCGCCATAAAATCAACGAGTAAACCCAATTCATCACGAACAAAACGAAATGTTTTCTTATCATCTGCGTCTCGCTGTATGTACCTACCGTGCCTAACTGCCAACCTATCTCTGAGCTTTGGCGGACGATATTTCGTTACCGTTATATTATCCATCGTATTCAAAATTGATTCAAGTCTAGAGATTTGCTCTTGGCTATCACACATAAGCAACAGCCCGCGCCGAGCGTTGTCTACACCATTAATTGTGACAATATTAATACCAAGCATACCGATTAACGAAGAAACGTCACCAAGCAAGCCAGGTCGGTTTTTATGTATTTCATATTCAAAATACCATTCAATCATCAAATGTCACTCCCCCTGCTTACTTTACACCTACGTACTATATTATATGATTTTACGTTAATAGGGAAGATAAATGTATAATGAATCACGGTATTTTCAATACCTAAAAAAAAGAGAGGATTTTCTCCTCTCTTTTTTACTTATGTTGTACAAACTTTACCATTAAGTTAGCAATCATGTGTTGTTCTTGTTCATCAGCCACTTTCCAAAGCTCAGCTAATAATTTTTCTTGATCATTTCGCGCCTCTACTTCATTTGCCAAATAATCGCCTACACGGAATGCCATATCTGAAACTGCACCACCATCAAGCCCTTTTCCTTGCGCCTGTTCTAAACGTTCTCCTAAAAAGCTTTTCCACTGGTCAAAATTCTCTAATACTGACATGTTTAAGCACCTCACTATTAAGTAATAGAATCATACTTAATTTGTACAATTTCTCACTTTTTATGTACATATTTTTATTTTAACAATGCCAGCCACCGTTTACTCCAATAATTTGCCCTGTTATATAGGAAGCCCCTGGTGATACAAGGAAAGAAACAGTTTTGGCGACTTCCTCTGGAAATCCAATCCTTCCAGCTGGAATCTCTTCTGCGATCTCTTTCTTGTCCTCTTCTGAAAACACACTTAACATTTCCGTCTCTATGGCTCCTGGTGCCACTGCATTTACACGTATACCACTTAGCGCAACCTCTTTTGCGAGCGCCTTTACATAAGAGTTTTGTGCACCTTTTACCATAGAATACAGCACCTCACAAGACGCTCCTACTTGTCCCCATATAGATGAAATAACAACGATATTTCCACTTCGCAGGCGGATCATCGATGGAAGCGCAAGTGAAAGAAGGTTATAAACACTCTTCACCTGCAATTCCACCATCTCATTCAATTGCTCATTTGTCACATCTGTCGCCAAACCAAATATACTTTTTCCAGCTGCATACACAATAACATCAATCGGATAATGAATTTGCGCCCAGAGCTTTTGCACGCCATCTACCGCTGCTAAATTCGCTTGAACTGGAATAATTGCACCAAGTTGCTGTTCTAATTTTTTTATTTTCTCTTCACTTTTGTTGTAATGGACATACACCGTATAACCATCTTCAACTAATTGTTTCGAAATTGCAGAGCCAATTCCTCCGCTTCCTCCAGTCACTAATGCAAACTTTGTCATATGTATCCTCTCTTATCTTTCCTCTACAGAGAAACTCTTTCAAAACACTAATCTTATCATGTATTCACAAACAAATAATACCCCCACCTTACAATTCAGCAATAGCCAAAAGGTTAGGTGGGGGATAAACTGTCCGTAAAGTTCTAAATCGTAAGGCTTAAGCCCCACTTATTCATGTTTCATTTTATTTCTTCGGCAAGACTTGGCAAATACTCATTCTTTCTTCAGATAAAAATACTTTGGCTCCTTCTTGTAAATCTTGAACAGTTAATCCCTCTAAAACGGACAGAGCATCAAACAAACTAGATTCATTAAACGCATACCTTGTGAATTGATTTGCAATATATTCAGGTGAGTTAAGCGATCGTAAAAAGCCGCCAATTTTCTTTTTCTTTACACGCTCTAACGCATTCTCATCTAATTCATTATAATTAGTCTGTAGTAAAACACCTTTTAAACGTTCAGCTAGCTCATCAGGTTGCTTCGTATCACCACCAACCATCGCAAAACCAAAGTTACCTTCTTCTGTATAATCATAAGAGAATGAGTCATCAATAAGTCCTTCATTATATAAAGACTCATAATGAACTGATCCTTTCCCAAATAAATAATCTAAAAGTAATGTAAGCGCGATCTCTTGTTTTAAAAGCTCTTGCCCTTTTTCTTTAAGCCCAGTCGCCTTTATGCCTATTAAACATTTCGGTGTTTGAACAGGCATAGAAATAATTTTTTTCTTTTCATTTACTGATTCTGGTTCATCTTCAAACGAACGTACGATTTCTGGTTGATTTTTATAATCTTTTTTCGCCTGATTTTCACGTACTAAGTTCATTGTTTTTTCTGGGTCAATTGCTCCTACAACAAATAACAACATATTGCTAGGATGATAAAATGTCTCGTAGCACTCATACAATAAGTCTTTTGTAATTTTACTAATGGACTCAATTGTTCCTGCAATATCAATTTTAATTGGGTGTTTGACAAATAAACTATCGATTAAGCCAAAATACAAACGCCAATCCGGGTTATCTTGATACATTTGAATCTCTTGACCAATAATTCCCTTTTCCTTTTCAACTGTTTTTTCAGAGAAATAAGGTTCCTGAACAAAATTTAATAATGTATTTAAATTTTGTTCTACATTTGATGTACATGAAAACAAGTACGCTGTTCTCGTAAATGATGTAAACGCATTCGCAGAAGCACCTTGTTTACTAAACAACTGAAACGCATCATGATCTTCTTTTTCAAACAATTTGTGCTCAAGAAAATGAGCAATCCCATCTGGCACTCGAACCATTTCTTCTTTTCCAAGTGGAACAAACGTGTTATCAATGGAACCATATTTTGTTGTAAACGTCGCAAAAGTTTTATTAAATCCTTGCTTCGGCAATATATATACATCTAACCCATTTGGAAGCTTTTCATAATAAAGTGTTTCTTTTAATTGTTCATAAGAAATTTTCTCCATCTATTCTCCCTCCGTTCCGTGTAAAAAGTAAATCGAATCTAGCTCAATATTATTGGCAACCTTTACAATTTTCTCTTTTGTAACACGTTCAATTCCAGTTAACCATTCCTCTACTGGACGGGTACGTTCTGCAATGACGCCATGATAAAGCATTTCTACGAAACCACGCGGTGTATCAATTGCCTCTAAAATTTGGTTTTGAATTACACTCTTTGTTTGATGAATTTCTTCTTCAGAAAAGTCACCGTTTTGCATTGCTTTCATTTGCTCTTTAATAATCTCGACTGCTTTTTCATAATTTTTCGCTTCAATTCCCGACATAACAAAGAGAAGACCTTTATGACTTTCAAAACGCGACGCTGCATAATAGGCTAAACTGTTTTTTTCACGTACATTCACAAATAATTTCGAATGTGAGAATCCACCAAATAGCCCGTTAAACAGCTGTAGCGCAAAATAATCCTCATCACGGTACGTAATATATGTGCGATATCCGATATTTAATTTACTTTGCTTTAATTCTTGTTTTTCAACAATTTCTTGTTCTTCATTATTTCGCTTATGAAGAATGACATTTTTGTCTTTTGCTGTACGAGGCGCGATTGAAAAGTATTTACCTACTAAGTCAACCGCATCTTCATCTATGTCACCAATGATATATAGATCCATTTCATCTTCCGCTAACACCTTTTGATAATAGCGGTATAAAGTTTCATTTGTAATGGAGGCAACGCGCTCTTTTTGACCATTTGCACTTAAACGATATGGTTCCACTTTACACATTTCTTCTATTAATCGTTCATTCGCATAGCGCATTTTATCATCATATGTAGCTTCAATTCGTTGCACGAGCGCTCTTTTTTCACTTTCTACAATTGATGATAAAAAACCGCTCCCTTCCGTTGCTGGGTGTAACACAATATCAGACAGCATAGACAGTGCTTTTTCAAACAACGGCGGTGCATCTTGTAAATATGTTTCGTTGGCAATATCCACATAAATAGAGATGATATGATCTTCCCCTTTTTTACTTACATCTACCGCCAGAGAAGAACCGTACAACTCCTCTAAATATTGGCGAAGACGAATTACAGATGGTAGTTTTTCTGTTGCACTTTGCAATACATATGGTAATAAAGCACGCTCTGTCACCGTTTCTTCATTTAAAGGTGCTTTAAAGCGAAATACAAATGTATTTGTTTTATATTTATCTGTCGGAATCATATGTACACGTAAACCACCTAGTTCATGCATTTGCTGTTCCATCAGTTTCATTTTATAGCCCTCCTTTACGTATGTAGGAATATTCCTCTTCAATATACAGTTTTTAGAAAAGAAAAATCAACTTTTCTCCCTTATCATCTTTATTTCCTTTTCCTTCTAATCATTTCTTCATTAAAAAGCAGAAAATACATTTCTGTATTAAGCATATTCTATGTAAAAAAGCCCGCACTAATGTGCGAGCTTTTTCTATACTTTTTAAACGATTATCTTTTTCCTTTTTCATACGGTGTTCCAAGTGCCTTTGGAGCTTCTGAACGTCCTACAAAACCGACAAGTGCTAAAATCGTAAACACATATGGTAATATCGCTAAGAAAACACTCGGAATTTCTTTTAATACAGGGATTGTACCACCAGTTACCCCTAGTGATTGTGCAAATCCAAAGAATAAAGCAGCTCCTAGTGCACCAATTGGGTTCCATTTCCCAAAGATCATAGCAGCTAACGCTAAGAAACCTTGTCCCGTAATCGTTGCACCTGAGAAGTTGTTTGAGATTGACAGTGCAAAGGTTGCACCGCCTACTCCAGCAAACATCCCTGAAATACAAACAGCAATATAACGCATTTTATATACATTAATCCCCATTGTATCCGCAGCCATCGGATGTTCACCTACCGCACGAAGACGAAGACCAAACGGTGTTTTATAAATAATATACCAAACAACAAATGCTAAAATAATGGCAATATACGATGTTAATGGTACATTTGAGAAAAAGATTTTTCCAATAACCGGAATATCCGACAGTCCTGGAACATCAATTTTCTCAATACGGTAGTGAATAAAATCAGTTTGTCCTTTACCAAAGATTTTCTTAATCGCAAAAACAGTTAAACCAAGAGATAAAAAGTTAATTGCTACTCCACTAACAACTTGATCCGCACGGAATGTAATCGATGCAACTGCATGAAGAAGTGCAAATAATCCGCTACCAATTGCTGCAAATATAAGTGCAATCCAAGGAGTCATAGCCCCCCAAGTATCCCCCATTAATAGCGTGGTAACAACACCAACAAATGCACCAAATAACATTAATCCTTCCAATGCGATATTTACAACACCAGAACGCTCACTAAATACGCCACCTAACGCTGTAAAGATTAGAGGTGCTGCCGTGTATAACGTACCCGTCACAAGAATGGCTAAAACATCTAGAAAGCTCATTTATTTCCCCTCCTTGCTTATGCGCGTAAGTGTCCAGCGTAAAATATAACTACAAGCAACAAAGAAAATAATACATGCAATAATTACATTAATTAACTCAGATGGTACATCTGCTTCAAAGTTCATTTGCGGCGCTGCACTTTTTAAACCTCCAAATAATAACGCAGCAAGTATAATACCAAATGGATTATTCCCTCCAAGAAGCGCTACCGCAATCCCGTCAAATCCAATTCCGGTAAATGTAGCCATCGCTGTCATACTTTGGAACGTTCCAAGCCCTTCCATCGCGCCACCAATACCAGCAAATGCACCCGCAATTGTCATAGATAACACAACATTACGAGACACTTTCATACCAGCATATTGAGACGCTTGTTGGTTAAACCCAACTGATTTCAATTCATAACCTAAAGTTGTTCTATCTAATAAGAACCACATAAGAATCGTAACAAGAATTGCGACAACAATTCCCCAGTGAAGACGAGAGCCATCTGTTAAAGAAGCTAACCAATCTGAAGCTAATGACGCACTCGGCTGAATATCATATGTTTTGTCATTGCCTTCATGTAAAAAGCGTTTAATGATGTCATATGTAACATATAATGCAATGTAGTTCATCATAATCGTTACAATAACTTCATTAACCTTAAATTTCCCTTTCAAATATCCCGGAATAAATCCCCATAGTCCACCAACTATAGCTGCCACTAAAATAGACAATGGAATATGAAGAAAGGCAGGTAATGATACTGCATAACCAAACCAAACAGCAGCAAGCCAACCAACTAACAATTGTCCTTCTACCCCGATATTAAATAAACCTGTACGAAACGCAAAAGCTACCGATAACCCCGCAAGAATAAGCGGAATCATTGTACGAAGCGTCTCTCCAATTGCGCTGGGACTTCCGAACATACCAGTCCAAAGTGCACTATATCCAACAATTGGATCATACCCACTAACTAACATAACAATGGCACCAACAAGCAACCCAAATATAACGGATAATACAGGAACTAAAATATTAATCGTTCGCTCCGTTAAAAACTTTTTAGCCATTTGTACTCACCTTCGCTTCCCCTGTTCCACCAGCCATTAAAAGACCTAATTGTTTTTCATTTGTTTCTTTTGCATTAACAATCGCGACAATTTTCCCTTCATAAATAACAGCAACGCGGTCACTCACATTTAAAATTTCATCGAGTTCTAAAGAAAGAAGAAGCACCGCTTTTCCTTTATCTCTCTGTTCAATTAATTTCTTATGAATAAATTCAATCGCACCTACATCTAAACCACGTGTCGGCTGCGCTGCGATTAATAAATCTGGATCACGATCTACTTCACGTGCAATAATTGCCTTTTGCTGGTTCCCGCCAGATAATGCACGAGCTACTGTTTGCTCGCTAGGTGTACGTACATCAAACTGCTCAATCAGCTCTTTTGCCTTTTTCGTTATTTTACTAAAATTTAAAATTCCTTTATTTGAAAATGGATTCTTATAATATGTTTGTAAAACAATATTATCTCTAACGGAAAAATCAAGAACGAGTCCATGTTTATGACGGTCTTCTGGAATATGACCGACTCCTTCTTCCGTAATTCGTCTAACAGGCCAGTTTGTGATTTCTTTTCCATTAATTGCAATAGAACCTGACTCAACTTTTCGTAAACCAGTAATTGCCTCTATTAATTCACTTTGTCCATTCCCATCAATCCCTGCAATACCGACGATTTCTCCTGCACGAACAGTTAAGTCAAGGCCTTTTACAGCAGGCAATTGGCGCACATCATGAACAACAAGATTTGCAATAGAAAGTACATCTTCCTTAGGTCTGGCATCTATTTTTTCTGTTTTAAAATTCACTTGACGTCCGACCATTAGTTCTGCAAGTTTATGTTCATCTGTATTTGCAACGTCAACCGTTCCGATTCCTTTTCCTTTACGAATAATCGTACAACGATCACAAACTTCCATAATTTCTTTTAACTTATGTGTAATAAGAATGATAGATTTCCCTTCTCGCACAAGCTTTTTCATAATTTGAATAAGCTCTTGAATTTCTTGAGGAGTTAATACTGCCGTCGGTTCATCAAATATTAAAATCTCTGCTCCGCGATACAGCGTTTTTAAAATTTCAACACGTTGCTGCATACCAACTGAAATATCTTCAATTTTCGCATACGGATCTACAGCTAAACCATATTGTTCTGATAATTGTTGAATCTCTTTTGCAGCTTCATCAATAGCAATTTTCCCTTTTCTCTTCGGTTCATTTCCAAGAATAATATTCTCTGTAACTGTAAAATTATGAACAAGCATAAAATGTTGATGAACCATACCAATCCCGAAGTCATTTGCAATATTAGGGTTTGTAATCTTTACAGGATTCCCTTTAATTTTAATTTCTCCTTGTTCTGGCTGATATAATCCAAAAAGAACGTTCATTAACGTTGACTTCCCTGCACCATTTTCTCCGAGTAAAGCATGTATTTCTCCCTGTTTTACTTGCAGCGTAATATTATCGTTCGCTACAATGCCTGGGAATACTTTTGTAATATTATTCATCTCAATTACGTATTCCATTTTGTTCCTCCTTTTAGCAGGGAACAGTCCCCAATTACACTCTATTAAAAGTAATTTTATATATACAAAGGTTAGTTCTAAGAACTAACCTTTGCTATTTCTCTATTATTTCTTAAGAGCAGCTTCGTATTCTTTGTACTCTTTATCAGTAGCAGGTACTTTAATTTCACCAGCAGTAATTTTCTTTTCAAACTCTTCTACTTTTGGTAAAATTTCTGGATTTACTTTTTTTACATTATCAGTTGTTTTCGCAATGCCAACACCTTCATCTTTCAAACCAAACGCTTCTACTTTTCCGCCTTTTAACTTACCATCTTTTGCTTCTTGTGCTACTTTTTCAACCGCAACATCAACGCGTTTCACCATAGAAGTTAGCGTTACGTTTTCAGGCATACCTTCTTGATTTTGGTCACGGTCAACACCGATTACCCAAACATTTTCACCTTTCTTCTTACGGTTTTTCGCTTCAGTAAACACGCCGTTACCAGTACCACCAGCAGCATGATAAATTATGTCTACTCCTTGTCCGTACATTGCTGATGCAAGTGCAGCACCTTTTTCAGGTTTATCAAATGCTTCTGCATATTCAGATACAATCTCAATATTTGGGTTAACAGCTTTAGCACCAGCTTTAAATCCATTCTCAAACTTACTAATTAAATCACTCTTCATTCCACCAACAAACCCAACTTTATTTGTTTTTGTTGACATCGCTGCTACTGCACCTACAAGGAATGATCCTTCATGATCCTTAAATGTAATACTTGTTACGTTCGGTTGTTTTACTACAGTATCTACAATCGCAAACTGTTGCTTTGGATTTTCTTTCGCAACTTCTTCAATTGCTTTTTCTAATTTATAACCAATACCAAAAGATAAATCATATTTATCTTTTGCAAATTTCTTTAAGTTCGGAATATAGTCCGCTTCTTTTTCAGACTGAAGGTAACGATAGTTCGTCTTCTCTTTTAGCCCATTATCTTTACCGAATTTTTGTAAACCTTCCCAAGAAGATTGGTTAAATGATTTATCATCAACGCCCCCAACGTCTGTAACCATACCTACTTTAATGCTCTTTCCATCTTTTTTATCTCCACTTGCTTTATCCGAGTTACCACATGCACCTAACACCGTACTCGCCGCTAACGTTAATGATAATAAAAGACCTGTTTTTTTCTTCATACTAGAAACCCCTCCTAAATGATATATGTATCTATTAATATGCTAGTGTCCCCTTCTTCTTGCTGTCACCTCCCTAAAAAGGAACGAATTACATACGTTTTCGTAATACGTGGAAGCTAAATTTATCTGCTCTAAAATAATTAATAGAATATAAGATCGGCTCATCATTTTGATCATAGTGCATTTGCTTTAGAATCAGCAGCGCTGTTTCTGGTTCGCATTGTAAAATTGGTGATATTTTTGGATGATAACCAATTGGTTCAATATGAGCAACCGCGTATGTAATGCGTTTATGCGTGTTATTATGAATAACAGTAAGTAGCGATTCCTCATTATAATCAGACAAATCTGGTAATACTTCTTTTGCCAACTTGTCAATGCAATAGACAACAGGTTCCCCATCTGCTGTACGAACACGCTCAATCATCACAGCCTCAAAGCCTTCATCACTATTAAACTTTTCTTTTTCCTCTTCTGTTAGACTCGTAGTAGATGATGATAAAAAGATTGTTCCCGGTGTTTTCCCCACACTAGAAATCATATCTGTAATACTAGAAAGTTGTTCAATTCCAGAAGAAAACAGCGGTTTTGCATTCACAAAAGTACCAACGCCATGTCTGCGAATAACAACATTTTCCTCTTCTAAAATACGCAATGCTTCCCGTAAAGTCGCTCTACTTACGCCAAGTTCTTTTGCTAAATCAAACTCTGAAGGCAATTTTTGTTTTTCTTTATATGCCCCGCTTTTGATTTTCTCTTTAATATGATCGATCACCCGTAAATATAAGTGTCGACTATCGGATTTAACTGACATAAGACTCCCCCGCATTCCAATTATTCGACCTCTGATGTAAGACTTCTGTTCTCGATTTTCAACCAATACATGACATACCTTACATAACGATACGATAAAATAAAATTTGTCGAATAAATGTTAATAATTTTTCAAAATGAAATTTTCTATCTTTATTTCATAAAAAAAACTTTGCACCCCAACATTCCTCATATAGAGAAAAAGTTAGATACAAAGATCCCTTACATCCTTTGTTACACACTTTTCCCCTCATAGTCTAGCAATTCATGGTTGCCAGGTAGAAACTTATGGACCTTATCTCCAAGATTATATGAGGCAGTGATTCTTTTCGAAGTAATCGTACCACCTGCTCCCATATGTGTCAACACAATTCAACATTTTTTCGCAAGTAATATCGAACATTTTTCAAAAATAACATTGAAAGCATTCGTATTCTAAAGAACTATCATAAATGAAAGCCCTTTCTTGCGTGACAGTTCTAGTATATAACAAAAACTCCATATAAAAAAGCCCAATTGTGAACTGTACCCTATAAAATGGACAGTTTAATAAAAAGACCTTTAAAAATTAGGCACTTAAAAGATGGTTCCGGT
>NZ_JAEHBX010000239.1:0-508 GCF_016483395.1 Bacillus cereus group sp. N21 | reverse complement strand
ATAATTGTTCTCCACCATTCCCATGCAAGACCTGTACATTCTCTTGCTACGACTTTTACATTTTTTGAATTCGGCGGAAGTGGTATGACTGTATTGAAATGAGCAGTTCTGTCTCTGCCGTTTCCTTCCCAAGTTTTATGGGTTAGTACTTCTTTTCCATTTTGATCATATGAGACTTCATCCCAAGATACATCAAATTGAGCAACATATCCACCAGTATGATCAAGCGTCATTTTAGCACTAGAATATTCTGTAGTTGTAGTCTCAATATAATCTGTATTGTTATGAACAGCAGCAGTTGCGTTATCTTTTAAGAAAGTGCTTGTATATGAAATTGGGTATGCTGGATTTTTAGAACTTAATTCCGCATTATCTTTAATGATATTTCGGATTTCATTAAAATCTTTTGTAACAACCTTGTTATGCTCTTTTGCATCTCCGCCTAATACTACAGCGGTAAAGGTACTGTCTTCAAAAATATCTTTGTACTGTCCACTCGCTTCAACGC
>NZ_JAEHBX010000238.1:0-510 GCF_016483395.1 Bacillus cereus group sp. N21 | reverse complement strand
TTTCTTATCACTTTTTTCACTCCTATTGAAAGGTGTTTTGCTTCAAGTATTTGAAAAAACACAATTTCGTATACAGGATAATTAGGGCTGTTAACCTTATTTCATATTTTGCATTAAACTTACAGATATCTAAGTGATTCCAGTTTTTTAATAATTGGATTGGATTTGATTCTAATTTGATATACAGGAAAAAAATGCTGAAAAAACTTCAGCATATTCTTTTTTTAAAAGTAGATGATAATAGCATATATATTTACCTGAAAGGAGCGATAATCACGTGAAGAAAAGAAAATATTTACTTGCTCTTATGTCTACTATTTTATCAGTAGGTTTTTTGTGTGGTTGCAATGGCGTTGATGAGGATGAGCCAGATCCAACTGAAGAACCTTCTGAACAAATTCAAGAAAATAATAATCAATAACAGGATAATGTAAGTATGAACTGTACCCTATAAAATGGACAGTTTAATAAAAAGACCTTTAAAAATTAGGCACTTAAAAGATGGTTCCG
>NZ_JAEHBX010000237.1:0-510 GCF_016483395.1 Bacillus cereus group sp. N21 | reverse complement strand
GAAGAGGCGATAAACATGCAGTCAACGGAAGCGCATATGAAGGAAAAACAACGTAGAGAAAAAATAGAAATAATATTTAGTCACAGGGTAAAAGGAGAAAGTTATTTTCACGGTTCCTCCTATCAATGGAAAAACATTGTATACCAAAATTATAATAGGATACAACAAAAAGAGTTGGAAATTGAACAACTCATTTTAAAAATGGAGAAATCAGGGATTCGCTTTACGCAGCACCGTTCACTTATACAATATCCCGTCATTGATTTTGTAAAATATATAGCTAAGGTTAATAAGGAAACCCTCGAAATACAATAATCATATTCAAAGGAAACCTTTATAAAAAGTTTATTTTCGAAACTTTGTTAACAAAAAGCTCAAAAACTCATTGTAATATTCTTTTTATTCTCAATACTCTTCATTTTTGTTATAATAATAACCATAACGTATTCTAGTCGTTTGTATATCTTCAGATTTTGTAAATTTTATTACACAAAAAGACAACTCTTAATT
>NZ_JAEHBX010000236.1:0-518 GCF_016483395.1 Bacillus cereus group sp. N21 | reverse complement strand
AGACATATATACCTCCTTAAAAATATCTACTCTATATAATTCTTTATAACAATATAAATAAAAATAATAATATATTGCAAATAATTAGTTCGAATGTAAACTTTTCAATATTTGTTTACATTCAAATTACCTAAAACATTGACTTCACCCCGATTCCCCTGATATCATCAAAATTAGCAAGAAAAGTATACATTCAAAATACTATAAATAAAGAGATTGAAAAGTCCGTTGGAAATATTTAATACATTAAGATATTAATCTAAAAATAAAGAACGACTACTAAAAACAGTCGTTCTTTATTAATTAATTATTTATTTTACAAAGTTAAAAATTAACATACCTATTCCTACTAATAAACTCATTCCTAATATAAATAAAATCGTTCTATACACCCAATACGGAAAGAATTTCAATACATTTATAAAGAGCATAGCTCCACCTTGCTCTCCTGATCCAAGGCGTGTATGAACATAATTATTATGAAAATCTTTATTATATTTAAAAGCCATTAAAAGTGA
>NZ_JAEHBX010000235.1:0-518 GCF_016483395.1 Bacillus cereus group sp. N21 | reverse complement strand
TTATCAAGTTGCTTATTTATATTAACGATGTCTTTTTCGTTCCCTAAAGTACGAGACTCTAAGTTTCGAATGTCATCCTTCATATCTTTCTGGTCTAACTTAATCTGTTGGATCTCTTGTTTTAAATCTTGAATTTCTTGCATTGATTCAGCTCCTTTCAAAATAAAAAGAGAGACGAATTTCGCCTCTCTCAATCTGTAAAATTTAATCTAATCCGGTATTTTAAACAAAATAAAAAAGACCAGCTTATTGCTGCTCCGTAGGGGAAATCTCACTTAATTAGCTAATAATTGTTGTACAAGTGCCTCGAGTTTGGATATTCTTTCCTCTTGAGCTATATTTTCCGATTTCAAAGAGTTTATTTCCTTTTGTTGTTCGTTCTGTCTTAACATAATCTGCTGAGTAGCTGCAATATTTACAGTAATCAACGAGTAAGGAACTACAGATTTTTTATCTTTGCCTTGGAATTGCTCTGGAGTTTCCTCTGCAATGAAACCGTATTGAAGGAAATCACTAGA
>NZ_JAEHBX010000234.1:0-524 GCF_016483395.1 Bacillus cereus group sp. N21 | reverse complement strand
CCAAGGCAACGATGCGTAGCCGACCTGAGAGGGTGATCGGCCACACTGGGACTGAGACACGGCCCAGACTCCTACGGGAGGCAGCAGTAGGGAATCTTCCGCAATGGACGAAAGTCTGACGGAGCAACGCCGCGTGAGTGATGAAGGCTTTCGGGTCGTAAAACTCTGTTGTTAGGGAAGAACAAGTGCTAGTTGAATAAGCTGGCACCTTGACGGTACCTAACCAGAAAGCCACGGCTAACTACGTGCCAGCAGCCGCGGTAATACGTAGGTGGCAAGCGTTATCCGGAATTATTGGGCGTAAAGCGCGCGCAGGTGGTTTCTTAAGTCTGATGTGAAAGCCCACGGCTCAACCGTGGAGGGTCATTGGAAACTGGGAGACTTGAGTGCAGAAGAGGAAAGTGGAATTCCATGTGTAGCGGTGAAATGCGTAGAGATATGGAGGAACACCAGTGGCGAAGGCGACTTTCTGGTCTGTAACTGACACTGAGGCGCGAAAGCGTGGGGAGCAAACAGGATTAGAT
>NZ_JAEHBX010000233.1:0-537 GCF_016483395.1 Bacillus cereus group sp. N21 | reverse complement strand
TATGATTCTACAGAAAGAATAGCGTATTTTTTCATTTTAGGGGGTATTTTGTTTTATTGGCTTGATAGCGATGTGGTACAACCAATGTACTAACATAAAACCCACGTGTTGTTTTAGAATGAAGTTTGTTCAAATTAATGCAAATGACCTTGATAAAAGAACAAAAAGAAAGAGCGTGTTTTGAAAAAAGATTGATCAAAACTTGCTCTTAAAATATTCTAACAAATTATTTTTTTATAAATAAGTTTAATCATTTATTGTATTGCTTGTTCAACTATAATACCTGTTAATTGATTAACCTCTAGATAAACCAAGTAGTGACTTTATTTTATATTCACAATTGGTAATATTACACAACTAATCCTGTATCATTCAAACCTAAACATCTTCTTTAATAGTATGAAAACCTTATGGTCTTATATCATATTCCCATTTATGAGTGCATTCTGTTAATATGTATCCTACTTTTCCTATTAAAAAGCCTAATTTCTCAATTGATTGTAGAGAAATTAGGCTTTTTTCATCACTCCATTAAAG
>NZ_JAEHBX010000232.1:0-544 GCF_016483395.1 Bacillus cereus group sp. N21 | reverse complement strand
CGTTAACACCATGTGAAAAATATACACTCATTGAACAAACGATTCGTCGCTTCAACTTTCCACGCATGGTGCGTTATGTTTGCGATCTAGCTGGTGTAAGTCGAAGTGGTTATTATGCTTGGCTTCGTAAGCTAGACATACACATTGAAAAAGAAGCAAGTGATGAGAAGGATTATGAATTGATTCAAGAAATCTTCAACCGTAAAAAGAAAAAATGTGGTGCACGATTCATCAAAATGACGTTAGAAAACACAAAGGGAATTACAATGAATCTAAAGCGTATTTTTCGGGTTATGCGTAAATACAATCTTGTGACAAAGATTCGTCGTGCGAATCCATACAAACAAATCGCAAAAGCGACGCAAGAACACAAAACTTGTCCGAACTTATTACAACGTCAATTCAACCAAGAAGAGCCGGAAAAAAGTATGTTAACGGATATTACCTATTTATTTTATGGAAAAGGGAAGAAAGCTTATTTATCTTGCGTAAAAGATAGTACGACACGAGAGATTTTAGCTTATCATGTTTCCCCTTCTTTACA
>NZ_JAEHBX010000231.1:0-545 GCF_016483395.1 Bacillus cereus group sp. N21 | reverse complement strand
GTGGAAACACTATCAGCCTGAACTAATCTTATTAACAGTAAGATGGTACCTGCGGTACAATTTAAGCTTTCGTAACCTGGTGGAAATGATGGAAGAACGAGGAGTATCAATCGCTCACACAACCATTATGCGTTGGGTTCATCAATATGGGCCTCAATTAGAAGAGAAAGTACGATATCATCTTAAATCAACAAATGACTCATGGAGAGTTGATGAAACCTATATCAAAGTAAAAAGTCAATGGATGTATTTATATCGTACTGTAGATTCCGAAGGGAACACCATTGATTTTTATCTTAGTAAATCAAGAGATAAACAAGCAGCCAAGCGCTTTTTCAAGAAAGCCTTGGCTTTTTCGTATGTTTCTAAACCTCACGTGATAACAGTAGATAAGAACCCCGCTTATCCTGTAGCAATTCAATTCGAGCGTTGAAAGAAGAAAAGCATATGCCTGAAGGCATAGAGCTAAGGCAAGTTAGATATCTCAATAACATAGTGGAACAAGATCATCGTTTTATTAAGAAACGTGTTCGTTCTATGTTAGG
>NZ_JAEHBX010000230.1:0-548 GCF_016483395.1 Bacillus cereus group sp. N21 | reverse complement strand
CTTACCAAACAGTATGAGGAAAGAATGAAAAATTATAATTCTAATAATAACCTTGTTCATAACTTAAAAGTTTTGAATACAGATTCGAGATGTGATAAAATCAATGCATCAGGCTACATCAAAACTTATGGTCAAAAGTAAACGTAGAAAAGGTGAGTTTTTGGTTAAATATGGATATGCTAGGGTGAGTACGTTAAACCAGGATTTGGAATCTCAAATTCAAATGTTAGAAAAAGAAGGCTGCGAGAAAATTTACTCTGAAAAATTTACAGGTACAAAATTTGATAGACCAAAATTTCAAAAACTGCTTTCTGTACTAGAAAATGGTGACACACTTGTTGTAACAAAATTAGATCGTTTTGCACGTTCGGCTGAAAATGCAATCCAAACGATTAAAATGTTATTTGAAAAAGGAGTTAAGGTACATGTCATTAATATGGGAGTAGTGGAGGATACGCCAACTGGACGATTGATGTTTAATATCATGAGTGCATTCGCTGAATTTGAAAGAGATATGATTGTAGAACGTACACAAGAAGGAAAAGCGA
>NZ_JAEHBX010000023.1:0-72274 GCF_016483395.1 Bacillus cereus group sp. N21 | reverse complement strand
ATACCGGAACCATCTTTTAAGTGCCTAATTTTTAAAGGTCTTTTTATTAAACTGTCCATTTTATAGGGTACAGTTCAAATATTAGAACAGTTTTCTCTTCTTTTTTATCTAATTTCTCCCCTTCAAAAACAAAATAGTCTCCTTTAGTCCCTCATGGTAAGATGTCTTTGGTACTTCACCAATATAACTCTCATACTTTTCCCCACTCAACACCACTGGCTCTTCTGTCAAATACAACATTTCTAAAAATTCCTTCATTTGTTTATCAAATAGGCCAAGCATTCCAATCATACGTTTTTTTACAGTCATTATAGGCTTCTTATATCCAGTTAATTCTCTTATATGCCCGATCATCTCTTCCCCTGTAATTACACCCACTCCTGGTATGTTCCAGTTTTGCCCGTATGCACTATCACGTAATGCTAATTCAACAATCGCCTTAGCTCCATCCGGCGTAAAAATATATTCCCTAGCAAGCTTCTTATCCCCGACAAAGCTAGATATTTTATTTGCAAGAACACCTTGTAACGTATAATGAACAAGCGTACTTTCTGCATTTGGCCCATAAAAATCTGGAAAATGAGCAGTAAGTACCGGTACACCAGCCTGTTTCGCCATCAATTCAAGCTGTAAACGAATTTTCCCCTTCTTTGTATGTGGATTCTTTACAACCTCTTCCGTTACCTTCCCTCGTCCTTGTCTTCCATACGCATAAATATTATCTACCATCGCTAATTTAGCACCGTGATGTTTCGTCGTTTCTAATATATTTTTTAGTAACTCTGGCTGTTTTATCTCCCAATCTGTATACGGAATATTTACAGCATGAAAGATCACATCTACATCTTTAGCAGCTTCCATTATATCTGCTTGCTTAAATACATTTCCCGCTATTATTTGTATTCTTTCCTCATCGTAAAACAGCTTTTCTAGCTTCTCCTTATTTCTCGCAAAAGCAATTACATCAATCCCTCTCCCGCACAATTCCTTTGTAATTGCATATCCCATTGCTCCAGATGCTCCCAATACTAACGCCTTTTTCATCTTAATCCCCCTTTTAATTAACCACTGTTCAATTAATTGTAAAAAGAAAATCACTTACATAAGAAGCGATTTCGCAATAAAATTCACATGTGCTTTAGCTAAATCTTGTACATCTTCAAACGTTTGGACATTTCTACAATAATGCGATACAAACCCATGTAATGATAAAAAAACAGACCATATAGTCATTATGCTTACCTTTCCATTACATAAGGAAGATATAACATTAGCGAACTTATCATAACTAGCATTTGGCTCATCTGCTAGAAATTCTTTTAATTCCTCATCTTTAATCAAAAACATAATTTCATAATGACTTTGATTTCGTAGACCAAATTCAATAAAACCTAATAACACTGCTTTTAATTGTTCTTCTCGCTGTAAATTTTGAGCAATCGTTTCATCTAGCCTTTGATCCAATAATTGAAAATCTTGTTCAACCATCGCATAAAAAAGCTCTGCTTTATTTTTAAAATGATAATAGATTGATCCATGACTATATCCTAATTCTGCTGCGATTTTACGCATTGAAGTATGCTGATACCCTTGTTTTATAAATAAATCCCTTGCTGCATTCATAATCATTTCTCTCGTTAATTCTTGTTTAACTGCTCTTCTTGGCGACATTTCTCATACCTCACAATTTAATTAACCACCGTTCAATTACATTATATTCTTTTTCCAAAAAAAAGCAATCCTATTTTTGAAAAAATATACATTTTGAAAGGATAGCATTATATCCGAGAATTTAGTATCATGATTCAAGGTACTATTTTGAAATGGACGGAGGACATTATGAGCTTATTAACAGTTGAAAATTTAGGTCATACATTTGGTGATCGTACACTATTTAAAGACGTATCAATGCGCTTATTAGCAGGAGAACATGTTGGTTTAGTTGGTGCAAACGGCGTTGGTAAATCAACATTTATGAATATTATTACTGGACAACTTATCCATGATGAAGGACGCGTAGAATGGACACCTGGTACACATTACGGATATTTAGACCAACATACAATATTAACACCGGGCAGAACGATCCGTGACGTATTAACAGATGCGTTCTTACCTTTATTTGAGAAAGAAAAAGAACTCAATATCGTTACTGAGAAAATGGGAACAGCTACGCCGGAAGAATTAGAAGAACTTCTTGATCAAATGGCAGAGATTCAAGATGCACTTGAAGCAGGTGGTTTCTATTTATTAGATATTAAAATTGAAGAAGCTGCACGTGGTCTTGGAATTGATGCAATTGGATTAGACCGTGATGTTTCTGCATTAAGTGGTGGGCAGCGTACAAAAGTATTACTTGCAAAGCTATTACTTGAACAACCAGAAGTACTATTACTTGATGAGCCGACCAACTATTTAGATGTTGAACATATTCAATGGTTAACAAATTACCTAAAAGAATATCCACATGCGTTCCTTTTAATTTCCCATGATACGGAATTTATGAACAAATGTGTTGATGTTATTTTCCATCTAGAATTCTCAAAAATGACGCGTTACACAGCGACATATGAAAAATTCCTAGAGCTAGCTGAAATCAATAAAAATCAACATTTAAACGCTTATCAAAAGCAGCAAGAATTCATTAAAAAACAAGAAGATTTTATCGCAAAAAACAAAGCTCGTTATTCTACAACAGGTCGTGCAAAGAGTCGTCAGAAACAACTAGATCGCATGGAGCGTATTGATCGCCCAGAAACAGCAATTAAACCAGAATTCTCTTTCAAAGAATGTCGCGCAAGCAGTCGCTTTGTCTTTGAAGGTGAAGATGTAGAAATTGGATACACACATGCATTATTACCAAAATTAACGATGACAATTGAGCGTGGAGAAAAAATCGCGGTTGTTGGATGTAATGGTGTTGGTAAATCAACATTATTAAAAACAATCCTAGGTAAAATTAAACCATTAAGCGGGAAAACAAGCCTTGGTGATTTCTTAGAACCTGCATACTTCGAACAAGAGGTAAAAGCTGAGAATTTAACGCCCATCGATGATGTATGGAATACATTCCCAAGTCTAGATCAGCACCAAGTTCGGGCAATGTTAGCACGATGTGGTTTGAAAAACGAGCATATTTCTCGTCCATTAAGCCAATTAAGCGGTGGAGAGCAAGCGAAAGTCCGTCTATGTAAATTAATGGGTGAAGAAAGCAACTGGATCCTGTTTGATGAGCCAACAAATCACCTTGATGTTACAGCTAAAGAAGAATTAAAAAAAGCTTTAAAAGCATATAAAGGAACAATCCTTCTTGTATGTCACGAACCAGATTTCTATGAGGATTGGATTACAAAAGTTTGGAACGTAGAAGAATGGGCACAATCTAATAACTAATAAAAAGGGGATCTATTATGATCCCCTTTTTATTATGGATGAACAAATCCATCCTATATAACTTTTATATGATAATACCCAGCTAATCTCAACCGAAAATCCTTCAAATCATCGTAAGCTTTTAAATTAGCGAGCATCCCTTGAATAACTGGAACTCTCGGATTTAGCAACCTCATTTCAGCTTCGAGAACATCTAAAGTAACTAACAACTCATCATTTTCTAATTGATCTGCTAATGTACGTTTGAACATAACAATTTCCTGTAAAAAATGCTCTTTTGCCTGCTCTTTAATAAGCTCTGAACTACAAAAGAATTGTCCCAGCTTTTCTTCATGTAAAACAGGCGTATCCTTAGATTGTACAAGACCTGCTACAAGATCATCCACCCTCTTTAAAATAAATGATGAAACATGAAATAAATCTATTTCAGCTACATTTAAAATAATTAACTCTAAATAACCCCTGCATATCCCTTCTACCATAATAACAAGATCTAAAAGATATGGAGTAACCTGTCCACCATAAATTGATAATAAACTATTTCGATAAAATGCATGTGACTCGAGCTTCATTCTCATCATAAATGCTTCTACTTCTTTATTAAAAGGAATTGCATTTTCTCTCGCGTGCATAATAATGAATTCCTTATGTTTTTGTACATCATTAAATTGACAATGTAGTTGTTTTTCAAACTTTTCACGTGGCAGCAATGATTCTCCATCAATAGCCATCATCTTTTTATGGATTTTGTCATAATAATATCGGAGTGTCGCTAATAACAATTCATCTTTCGATTTAAAATATAGATAAAATGCTCCTTTTGATATACCGCATGCTGTTACAATCTCTTGTACCGACGTTGCGTTCACACCTTTAGTTGCAAATAACTTCATTGCCATTTCTATAATTAAACGTTCTTTTTCTTTCATATTTTCTCTCCTAATTCGATCTCGCATCATAAAATTTCACCTTAACTTTATCCCGCATTAACAGGCAGTCCCTCCACCTCTAGGTTCAGAGAGAAACGAGGAAGATAGATGGAGGATAACTGCCTGTAAAAGCCCAATTGGTAAGGACTAACTATCAATGAGGGATGAAGAACCCTCCCCACTGATGGAAGTTTCCCTTTATTATACCATTCCTTTTCATTGACGACTGACCAATCAGTCAGTTATATTATGTATTAGACTGACCGATTGGTCAATACACGTTAAAAAGGGAGCGCAAACATGAACAAAATCATTAACTTTTCTTTAAAAAATAAGTTCGCAGTTTGGCTACTAACCATTATTGTTACCATTGCAGGGATTTACTCCGGCCTTAATATGAAGCTAGAAACAATTCCTGACATTACAACGCCAGTTGTAACGGTAACAACGGTTTATCCTGGTGCTACGCCAGCAGAAGTAGCTGATAAGGTATCGAAACCGATGGAAGAACAGCTGCAGAATTTAAATGGCGTGAACGTTGTAAGTTCTTCCTCTTATCAAAATGCTTCGTCTATTCAAGTAGAATATGACTTTGATAAGAATATGGAAAAAGCTGAAACTGAAATTAAAGAAGCACTTGCAAATGTAAAATTACCAGAAGGCGTGAAAGATCCAAAAGTTTCTCGAGTAAACTTTAATACCTTTCCTGTTATTTCATTAAGCGTAGCAAGTAAAGATGAATCTTTAGCTGCCTTAACTGAAAAGGTTGAAAAAAATATTGTTCCAGGACTAAAAGGGCTCGATGGCGTTGCATCTGTTCAAATTGCTGGACAACAAGTAGATGAGGTGCAACTCGTCTTTAAAAAAGATAAGATGCAAGAATTGGGTTTAAGTGAAGATACTATTAAAAATATCATTAAAGGTTCTGATGTATCTTTACCACTTGGTCTCTATACTTTTAAAGATACGGAGAAATCAGTTGTTGTAGATGGTAATATTACAACAATCAAAGCTTTAAAAGAAATGAAGATTCCTGCCGTCCCTTCAGCAGCAAGTGGTCAAGGCAAACCAGGAGCAGGAGCTCAAGCGCCACAGATGAATCCAGCTGCAGCTAACGGAATTCCCACTGTTACATTAGAAGAAATTGCTGATATTAAAGAAGTAGGAAAAGCCGAATCTATTTCGCGTACAAATGGAAAAGAAGCAATCGGTATCCAAATCGTAAAAGCTGCTGATGCAAATACAGTTGATGTCGTAAATGCGGTCAAAGACAAAGTGAAGGACTTTGAGAAAAAATATAAAGACTTAGAAATCATCTCAACATTTGACCAAGGTGCACCGATTGAGAAATCAGTTGATACTATGCTTAGCAAAGCAATATTTGGTGCCATCTTTGCTATTGTTATTATTATGTTGTTCTTACGAAACATTCGAACAACATTGATTTCTGTTGTCTCTATACCACTTTCTTTATTAATTGCTGTTTTAGTATTAAAACAGATGGATATTACACTTAATATGATGACGCTTGGAGCGATGACCGTTGCCATTGGGCGCGTTGTCGATGATTCGATCGTTGTTATTGAAAATATTTACCGACGCATGTCCTTATCAGACGAAAAATTAAAGGGTAGGGACTTAATTCGTGAAGCGACAAAAGAGATGTTTGTTCCGATTATGTCCTCAACAATTGTAACAATTGCAGTCTTTTTACCTCTTGGACTTGTAAAAGGTATGATTGGTGAAATGTTCTTACCGTTCGCTTTAACAATTGTCTTTGCCTTGTTAGCTTCATTACTTGTAGCAGTTACAATTGTACCAATGTTAGCACACTCTTTATTTAAAAAGGAAAGTACAAGAGAAAAACAAGTACATCATGAAGAAAAACCAAGTAAATTAGCAAATGGCTATAAACGCCTGCTTGGATGGGCATTAAACCATAAAATCATTACATCTAGCCTTGCTGTTCTTTTATTAGTAGGTAGCCTTGCACTTGTACCAATTATCGGTGTAAGTTTCTTACCATCTGAAGAAGAGAAAATGATCATTGCAACGTATAACCCTGCACCAGGGCAAACTTTAGAAGATGTTGAAAAAATTACAACAAAAGCTGAAAAACACTTCCAAGATAAAAAAGATGTAAAAACAATTCAGTTCTCATTAGGTGGAGAAAACCCAATGAGTCCAGGTAAAACAAATCAAGCTATGTTCTTCGTTCAGTATGATAATGACACAAAGAACTTCGACAAAGAGAAAGAACAAGTTATTAAAGACTTACAAAAGATGACAGGAAAAGGTGAATGGAAAAGCCAAGACTTCGGAGCAAGTGGCGGGAGCAATGAAATCAAGCTGTATGTATACGGAGATAGCTCAGAAGACATCAAACCTGTTGTTAAAGATATTCAGGACATCATGAAAAAGAATAAAGATTTAAAAGATGTTGACTCTAGTATTGCAAAAACATACGCAGAATACACATTAGTCGCTGATCAAGAAAAATTAAGTAAGATGGGGCTAACCGCTGCCCAAATTGGAATGGGACTTTCTAACCAACATGATCGCCCTGTTCTTACTACAATCAAAAAAGACGGTAAAGATGTTAACGTATATGTAGAAGCAGAAAAACATGCTTATCAAACAATTGATGATTTAACAAATCGTAAAATTACAACACCACTTGGCAACGAGGTTGCTGTTAAAGATGTTATGACTGTAAAAGAAGGTGAAACTTCCAATACAGTAACACATCGTGATGGTCGCGTTTATGCAGAAGTAAGTGCAAAATTAACATCTGATGATGTTTCTAAAGCATCTGCTGCTGTCCAGAAAGAAGTAGATAAAATGAATCTTCCTTCTGGTGTAGATGTTTCTATGGGTGGTGTTACAAAAGATATTCAAGAATCATTTAAACAACTTGGCCTAGCAATGTTAGCCGCGATTGCCATTGTATACTTCGTTCTTGTCGTTACATTCGGCGGTGCACTTGCACCACTCGCAATCTTATTCTCGCTACCATTTACAATCATCGGTGCACTTGTTGCCTTATTGATTTCTGGTGAAACGTTAAGCGTATCGGCAATGATTGGTGCCCTTATGTTAATCGGTATCGTTGTAACGAATGCAATTGTTCTCATCGACCGTGTTATTCATAAGGAGCGCGAGGGGCTATCAACACGCGAAGCATTGTTAGAAGCTGGCGCAACACGCTTACGCCCAATTCTAATGACTGCAATCGCAACAATTGGTGCCCTTATCCCGCTTGCACTAGGATTCGAAGGAAGTGGATTAATTTCTAAAGGTCTTGGAGTAACGGTAATTGGTGGGTTAACAAGTTCAACATTACTAACACTTCTTATCGTTCCAATTGTTTATGAGGTACTCAGTAAGTTTAAAAAGAAAACAGTAGAATAAAGAAATAACCTCGCGATATGCGAGGTTATTTTTTATTTCCGAACAAGATTAAAAAATCCCCATAGCCTTCTTTCTCCAATTCCTCTTTCGGAATAAACCGAAGCGCTGCTGAATTAATGCAGTAACGAAGACCATTCGGACCTGGCCCATCTGGGAACACATGCCCAAGGTGAGAATCGCCTTCTTTACTTCTTATTTCCGTACGCGTCATATTGTGACTAACGTCCATTTTCTCTTTTACACTAGCGGACATCACTGGTTTTGTAAAACTCGGCCAACCGCATCCACTATCGAATTTATCTAAAGAAGTAAATAGTGGTGCACCGGAAACAATGTCTACGTAAATTCCTTCCTCTTTATGATTCCAATATTCGTTTTGGAACGGAGGCTCTGTACCATTTTCTTGTGTTACATAAAATTGCATATCTGTTAATCGCTCTTTTAAATGCGTATTATCTTTCGGCCAATGCTTTTTAATAAACGCATCGCGTCCTGATCCTTGGCGATATAATTCATAGCGAAATGCATTTTTCTTATGATATCCTTGATGATACTCTTCAGCTGGATAAAATGTAGTAGCAGGGAGTATTTTTGTAGCAATTGGTTTCGAAAACCGACCGCTCTCAGCAAGTGCCATTTTTGAAGCTTCTGCTTGTTCAAGTTGTTCTTCACTATGATAAAAAATTACAGTTTCATAAGATTGTCCACGATCATGAAATTGACCTCCAATATCTGTTGGATCAATTTGCCTCCAATAAATGTCTAATAATTTTTCATATGGCATTTTATTTGCATCGAATGTAATTTGTACCGCTTCATAATGCCCTGTTGTTTCAGAACAAACTTCTTTATAAGTCGGGTTCTCTTTATCCCCACCCGTATAACCTGAAACAACCTGTATAATACCTTCCATCTCTTCAAATGGTGAAACCATACACCAGAAACACCCTCCTGCAAACGTTGCAATTTCTACCTTTTCATTTATAGCCATTTTATTTCACCCCAATTATTTAATTCTTCTTACAGTATGGCATAAGAAGTTAAAAGTTATAAAAGAAAAAGCACCGGCGTCCGATGCTTTTTTTCACTCTATTTTTTAGCAGAATCTTTTTCTATCTCATCGCTCGTCACATCTAACACATCTAATAGGAACACAAAAATTGGTATACCAATAATAAGCCCCCACACACCTAAAAAGTGTTCAGAGAAAGTTAATACCATAAATGTATAAAAAATCGGTAAATTCGTTTTTTGTGACATGAATTTTGGATTTAACACATAACTTTCAAGTGCATGAATAACAGCAACAATTATTAAAATATAAACTACATACGTAATGCTACCAATATTATAAGCAATCATACAAAGCGGAACGAGCGAAATGATTACACCAGCTACTGGAATTAAACCAAGTAAAAAAATCATTAGCGCTAAACCGAGCAATTGTGGAAATCCTAAAATCCATAGCGCAATAACAGATAAAACGCAATTAACAATAGCAATTAAAAACTGCGCTTCAATTACTTTTCCAAAAGAACGTGCGAATTTCTTTCCGAAATATTCAATTTCATTATAAAAAACGGCAAGTCTGCTCTCTTTAAATTTCGCGGTAAAAGCGACAATACGTGCCTTCTCAAGCAAGAAGAATAAACTTAAAATAAGAGAAAGGAAAAATTGCAGCCCAAATTTCCCAACATTGGCGATGGATTTATAAAGAATGTCCACACCTTGCCCAATATATTTGGAAAGCTCCATATGGTTAATGGCATTAATTGCTGCCTTTATAATTTCATTATCTGGTGGATTTTTAAAGAATACATTAAACTGGTAGATTAATTGTGAGATTTGCACCGTTAGTACTGGCAGATACTTAACTAACGTAACAGTGATTCCACCAACTAACATCACATATAATAACGATATAATAATTTTTCGATTAATCGGCATAAAATGATCGAGTTTTCGAGAAATAAACTTTTGGAATCGATCCATTAAATACGTAAGAATGAACGTAATTAAAATTAAATTAAACATACTTTGTAGCCCATATAATATAAGAGCCAACAAGAGCAGTACAAGTAATCTTTGGAATCCTTTGCTTTGAAACAGGCTTTTCATTTGCATAATCGACGAGTGATCTCTCCTGTCCTATAAAGTGAGACTTTAATAAGTGGGATTTTCTTTATATCCCCCACAAATCGAGTGCTTATGGACTCTCCTACCTATCTTCTTTGCTTTCGCTAGATTTAAGATCAAGATACATTAGCTACTTTCTATTTTACAATACAATAGCCCTTTTCAGAACGTATTATCCAAAGTATTAATGAAGATTTAAGGAAAATCTCATTTATTTTTATATAAAATAGGTCTTACCACTACTGTAACACAAAAAGCAAGCTATCAGTAGAAATCTGTCCTACGAATAGCTTGCTTTTATATTTTTCACAAAACATATTCTGTTAACCGATAAATGGCATAAACATCGGAATAACAACTACTGTTACAACCCCAACGACCGTTACTGCAATACTTGCCATCGCTGCTTCTACTTCGCCCATTTCAATCCCAACCGCAACGCCAAGTGCATGTCCCGCAGTTCCTAGCGCTAATCCTTTCGCAATTGGATTTTTCACTTTAAATGTTTTTAAGAATAAAGCACCAAGTGCGTATACAATAACTGCGTTAAAGATAACTGCAAAAGATGTAATTGCTGGAATACCACCGATACTTTCAGATATTGGTAGTGCAATTGCTGTTGTTGCTGCCTGTGGTAGCATAGAGTTCATTACAGATGTATCTAAACCAATTGCTTTTGCGACAATGAACACGACAATCACCGAACAAACAGATCCAACAACGATAGCGGATAAAATTTGCCACCAATATTTTTTTAGCTTATCAACTTGTTTGTATAACGGAATTGCAAAGGCAATTGTTGCTGGCTCTAAGAAGAAACTAATCATTTTACCGCCAGTATTATATTCTTCAAATGTAAAATTTCCAACCTTTAAAAAGACAATACCAAGTACCATTGCTACAAACAGTGGTGTAAATAAGAAGAATCCTTTTGAATGTTTAAATAAGAATGTTCCGATCCCGTATGCGATTAATGAAACGACGATTCCGAAGTATGGAGTCATTGTGCTTGCCATGTTCATTACCTCCTAACCATATATGGTCTGATATATTAAGCAACTTTTCCGTGTTTGCGTCCTTTATTTACAACATCTAATTGTTTTGTATCAGTTGTTTCTTTTTCATCTTTACCTAGAATAAATTGTGCAAATAAACCTGTTACTGCTAGTAAAATAATTGTTGCGACAACAATTACAGTTATGATCTGTACAAAGTATTGCCCCATTACCCCAAGAGAGTTAATAACGGAAATACCAGATGGTACGAAAAGAAATCCAATAATACCTGTTAACGCCGTTCCAAGTGATTCAACCTGCTCCAACTTAATAACCTTTAAACATAATAGACTAAACAAAATGACTAATCCGATTACTGATGAAGGCATTGGAATTGGTAAGTGCGTTGCAATAATATGAGAAACCAACATGATAGCTGAAAAAACAAATGCTTGTGATAAGAAACTGTATACTTTTTTTGTACTCATTTTGGCCACCTCTTTCGATTTGGTACCTTCATTGTATATGATGTAAACGATTAAGTAAGCGTTTACATATCAGGACGTCAAATATACGGAATCAGTTACAAAAATAACGGGATGAAATGCAAAAGCTGCTTCTTAAATACGAAGCAGCTTTTTAAGTTCCTTTGCATATGTACGGCTTACAGGTACCTTAGATCCCTCTTTCATAATTAAATTATAAGTAGAGTTAAACCAGGGCTGTATTTCCGAAATATGGTTGATATTCGCAAGAAAACTACGGTGAACGCGCATAAAGCTCGTTTGCGGCAGCTTCTTTTCTAAAATAACAAGCGTATCATGGGTTACGTATGTTTCCCGAATCGTCTTTACAGTTACTTTCCCGTCCACAAGTCCCACATAAACAATATCTTCAATATTCACGAGCACAATGGATTCTTCTATTGGCAATGCAAGCTTATGCATCTCCGCAGCTACATCTTTAGCTCTTACATCTTGGTTTTTCTCTGTTTCAGTTTGCTTTCGCTTCTTATATTTTTTCAGTGTCTGTGCAATTCGCTCTTCATCAAACGGCTTTAAAATATAATCTAATGCATCCACCTCAAATGCTTGCAGCGCATATTGATCGTAAGCTGTTGCAAAAACAATGGATGGTGGGTTCTTCATTTTCTTTAATATATTCGCAATCTCGAATCCATTATCATCTGAAAGCTGAATATCTAAAAAGACAAGATCCGGCTTATTCCCCATTAGCTTTTCTAACGCATCTTCCACGCAATCAGCTTCTTCAATTACATTCACTTCTTTCGTACGCTGCAATAAATATTTCAATTCATCCCGTGCTAACATCTCATCGTCAACTACTAATACCTTTAACACCGCTTTCTTCCTCCCCTATGTTTTGAATCGGAATTGTAAATAAAATTTCTGTCCCTTTTTCTAATTCACTCTCGATATGAAGTGTTGTATCTTTCCCAAACAGTCCTATTAACCGTTGATTAATATTATATAGCGCCGTTCCTGTTCCTTTTTTCGATGGAACGACTGCCTTTCCTAATTGCTCTAAGCGCCCTTGTTCAATTCCCTGACCATTATCTTTCACTTTAAAATGAACCATATCTCCCTGCGCGTGTGCATAAATTTCCACCTGACAAATTGGTTGTTTTTTCGGAAAGGCATGACGAAGTGCATTTTCCACTAACAATTGCAATACAAATGGTGGGAGTAAAATTGTCTGTAATCCTTCTTCAATATATGTTTTCACCTTATATTTATTTGGGAACCTTGCTTGTTCTAATGATAAATATGCATGTACATGATTCAGTTCTTGCTCTAATGGAATAAGTAACTGGCGTGCTCCCTGTAAATTACAACGAAAATACACGCTAAGTTGCAATAAGAGCTTTCTTGCCTTTTCTACATCTGTACGGCATAAAGCTGATACTGTATTAATCGCATTGAATAAAAAGTGCGGATTAATTTGTGCTTGTAATGCTTTTATCTCTGCATCTTGAAGTAGTTTACTTTGTAATTCTGCCTCTCCTAACTCAAGCTGTGTTGAGAAAATCTTCGCTAACCCTTCTGCTAATTCTTCTTCCACACGGCTTAATTGGTTCGGATTTTTAAAATAAAGCTTTAATGTTCCGATTGTATTGCCATGCGAAGTTAACGGAATAACGATTGCTGCCTGCAAAGGACATTCTTCATGTTGACAATTAATAATCTCTCGTGATTTCGCTTTCATTATTTTCCCTGTTTTTAATACTTCTTTTGATAACCCTGTAATTAAACTATGAGAAGGAATATGGTGATCAGACGCTAATCCAACGTGCGCCAATATTTTTTCTGTATCTGTTAAAGATACCGCATCTGTCCCTGTAAAACGATAGATAATTTGTGCCACATGCTTACAAGATTCCTCCGTTAAGCCTTGGCGAAAATAAGGTAATGTCTTATCAGCAATCCGAAGTACTTTATGAGTTTGTAAAGCCTTGGCATTTTCTTCTTGGCGTAAAATAGCTTGTACCATAGACAGTAAAATAAAACTACCGAAACTATTCACAAGAATCATCGGTATTGCGATTGTTTTTACAACGTTAAATCCATCTTCAACAATAAATAAGATCATAACCATTTCTAAAGAAACAATAGAAACACTTAAAACAGCAGAAAACTTAGGTGTGATCACACGGTTATGCTTTTGAAAAATACGGCCAATATAACCGGTAATAATTCCTGCTAAAATAGATGAAATCGCACAACTAAGGGCTGTCGTTCCCCCAAGCATATAACGATGAATGCCAGCAATAAATCCAACGCCAATCCCGACAATCGGTCCACCTAGTAAACCACTAATTCCAACTCCCATAATACGTGTATTGGCAATCGTACTTGATGAGGAGACCCCTTGCAGCCAATTTTCATTCATAATGGTATTCCCTGCAATTTCAATTCCCGTGTAATTGCTTATAATTGTAAATAACGAAAAAATACAAATAAGCATGAGCTTATCTTTATATCCATCTTGTTTATGAAGAAGGCGCCTAAATGTTTTAATATGCGAAAGTAAAAAACCTAATATAACAATTAATCCAACTCGTTCAATCATCATAAGCACTAAATCTAGCATCTGTGATTCATCCCTTATTTGTTTAGTTAGTTTTATTATCGGAAAATAGTGAAGGTATCGTCAAGAAGAATGATATGTATCTCGTAGGATTCTACAATATAGTGAAAATAACTATATTATTTATTTGACAATAAAATCGAAGAGTGCTAAAAATAAAGTAATATAATTACAGTCCTTTAACACAGCCCCGTGAGGTTGAGAAGGAAGTCGGAATATAAATACGTATGCCCTTTTACAGGCACATGTATGCTTTTTGGCCTTCTCACAATACTTGGTGAGAAGGCCTTTTATTATTCTTCCATAGCGACTGTATAACAAATGAGGAGGAGTAATGATGAACGTAACAGGTGATGTACACCAAATAACAGAGGAACCGAAAGCAAAGCGATATAAAACACTGCTTGGTTCTGCACTTGGCTATGCGGCGGAAGGTTTAGATATGCTGCTCTTATCTTTCGTACTCGTTTATATTTTGAAAGAATTTCACTTAACGCCTGTTGAAGGCGGGAACCTTACATTAGCAACAACAATTGGGATGCTAATCGGATCATATTTATTTGGATTTATCGCTGATTTATTTGGCCGCATTCGAACAATGGCCTTTACCATTTTATTATTCTCACTAGCAACGGCACTTATTTATTTCGCGACAGATTATTGGCAATTATTAATTCTACGCTTTCTAGTAGGTATGGGTGTTGGTGGTGAATTTGGAATTGGAATGGCGATTGTAACAGAAACATGGTCGAAAGAAATGCGTGCGAAAGCAACATCTGTTGTCGCACTTGGATGGCAGTTTGGAGTACTCGTTGCTTCGTTACTCCCGGCCTTTATCGTTCCACACTTTGGCTGGAGAGCAGTTTTCTTATTTGGTCTAATTCCAGCCTTACTAGCGGTCTATGTTCGTAAAAGTTTAAGTGAACCAAAAATATGGGAGCAAAAACAACAATATAAGAAAAAATTACTACAAAAAGAAACGGAGGGGACTTTAACAATTGATGAAGCAGAACAGCTAAAGCATATGAAAAAATTCCCACTTCGCAAATTATTTTCAAATAAGAAAGTAACGATAACAACAATTGGACTTATTATTATGTCATTCATTCAAAACTTTGGATACTATGGTATTTTCACATGGATGCCGACAATTTTAGCGAATAAATATAACTACACATTGGCTAAAGCGAGCGGTTGGATGTTTATTTCCACAATCGGAATGTTGATTGGGATTGCAACATTTGGAATATTAGCTGATAAAATTGGTCGTCGTAAAACATTTACACTCTATTACATTGGCGGCACTGTATACTGCCTGATTTATTTCTTCCTATTCACAGACCCGACATTATTATTATGGGGAAGTGCCTTACTCGGTTTCTTCGCTAACGGTATGATGGGCGGATTTGGGGCAATCTTAGCAGAAAATTATCCAGCAGAGGCGCGCTCTACAGCTGAAAACTTCATTTTTGGCACAGGACGTGGTTTAGCAGGATTTGGGCCAGTAATCATTGGATTGCTCGCTACAGGGGGCAATTTACTTGGAGCATTATCGCTTATCTTTATCATTTATCCAATTGGACTTATTACAATGCTAGTGTGTGTCCCAGAAACAAAAGGAAAAGTACTCGACTAAGCTTAAGCAAAGAAAAAGCATTGAAATCTCGTATTTCAATGCTTTTTTATTATTTATCCCGCATTAACAAGCAGTAAGACTCCCGGCTCAAAATTCAGTAAAAACAAAGAGGTTAAGTTGGGAATTAACTTCTCATAAAAGCCCGGTTGATGCAGGGGAATAAAGAAAACCCTACTGATTAAAGTTTCACTTTATGAAAGAAATTAGGCGTAAGAATATCATTCGGATAAGGTTTATGATAAATGTGAGTAGTAGCCGGTGACAACGGCGGGATGAGCCATACCCAATTTCCCATCACGACACGGCCACAAGCCGCCTCTTGCTTTTCAAATTGTCCAAATTGCTGTGCTGCTGTATGATGATCTACAATGCTTACTCCTTGCTTTTTGAAAGAATACAGAACAGCTACATTTAATTCAACTAACGCCTTATCTTTCCATAATGTACTGTTTCTCGAAGTATCTAAATTCATTATTTCTGCAACAGCTGGAAGTAAATTATAACGATCATGATCTGCCAAATTGCGAGCTCCAATTTCTGTTCCCATATACCAACCATTAAAAGGAGCAGCGGTATAAGAGAGGCCACCAATCTCTAAACGCATATCTGAAATCATTGGTACTCCATACCATTTTGCCCCTAAGGATGCAAATGGATATTCTGGGTGCTCAATCTCAACCTCTTTTACCTCTTCTTTAGGAATTTCCCTATATATAGGTTCTCGCCCATCAATAGAAAATACGAGTGGTAATACATCAAAATTCGTACCTTCTCCATTCCAGCCAAGCTTCTGACAAAACGCTGTAAATGGAATCGAATGAGAATCACCCATCACTCCCATTTCTGTTTCATATCCCGCATAACGAATTAACTGATGGTTATAAATCCGAATGTTATTTTGTTCACCGTTGTACTGTTTGAAAATTGTAATTGTCGGTTTAATTTTCCCGTTATTCGTCGCATATCGAATATGATGAATAAGTGCTCGATATACACCTTCCTCATCATTCACTTCACGAGCATCTAATATATGCATTTTATTCCAAAATAATCTTCCAATACATCGATTACTATTTCTCCATGCCATTCGTGAACCATGAACAAGTTCCTCAAAAGTGTGCTCATATGTCCCTGTCATTTCAATTTCCGATAAAATTTGATTGAGACGTTCGTCTATTTGTTGCTCTTTACCAAGTTCTTGATAGCAAATTGTAATAAATTTTCTTGCTTCATCTATTAATTCTTTCATTTTATCCATAAACAATCTCCTTCTATTTCAACAAGACACTATTACTTTACAGTATAAGCAAAAAGGAGTGTAGTAACAAACCAAATAAGATATATAAATCCAAATTTTAAAAAACAACATAAACCCTTTCTTTTTAGGTGGAAGAGAGCATCCGGCCATGCATAGAAGCGGTCAGATCCCCTTCCTGCCCCATTCCAAGTTAAAACAGAGAGAGAAAACAAGTGCTGGTCACCTTTTCTTCTTCATTACAACTTATATTTCCAGAAAATCACTAGAATTTTTTTTATTGTTGACTTATAAAAAAAACAGGTGTACTTTTGAGTTAGGTAAATTTTTTTTACCTAGCGCAACTTTTAAGAGGAAAGGAGGTTAATTATATGTCTTTATTTCATTTGCCCGCGCTTTCATATGACTATGATGAGTTAGAACCATATATTGATGGTGATACTTTGGCACTTCATCACGGACAGCATCATGCGACATATGTAAAGAATTTAAATTCAGCTTTAGAAGATCATAAAGAATTGCAGAATAAACCTTTAGAAGAATTATTATGTAATTTAAACACACTTCCATCAGACATTGTTACTGCTGTAAGAAATAACGGTGGTGGACATTACTGCCATAGCCTTTTTTGGGAAGTGATGAGTCCGAAAGGTGGTGGCGAACCTAATGGAGACATTGCAAAAGTAATTGATTATTATTTCAATACCTTTGACAACTTAAAAGACCAGCTTTCCAAAGCGGCAATTAGTCGTTTCGGAAGTGGATATGGCTGGCTTGTACTTGATGATGCAAAGCAACTCTCTGTCATGAGTACACCAAATCAAGATACACCCTTGCAAGAAGGAAAAATCCCATTGCTCGTAATTGATGTATGGGAACATGCTTATTATTTGAAGTATCAAAACCGCCGTCCAGAATTTATTACAAATTGGTGGCATACTGTTAACTGGGATCAAGTAAATGAAAAATATTTACAAGCAATTAAATCACAAGAATATTAATCATGCATATAAGGTAAATTTGGTAATGTAAACTAGTATCGTCGAAATCCTCCAAAATCCCCCGGATTGCCACCGGGGGATTTATGAATAATCATTACATTACCTCAATATAGTATTTCAATATATTGTTCACATCCGTCTCTAAATTTCTAAACTGAAATCCTAATTCTTTTGCTTTCGTATTATTTATCGTACAATTTGCCATCCCATTATACGGGGCCACGTTCTCACCTTTTGCTTCAATACAAGCTTTTATGCCTGTATTTTTTTCTACAAAATGAATAACTTCTCGCATAGAAATCACACCATTACTACATGCATTAATTGGACCATCTATATTCATCGTACTAAGATATGCTAGAAAACCACCTGCTTCTTTTTCATGGATAAAAGACATTTTTCCTTCTATATCTTCTACTACAAAAGGCTTTCTCTTCACGATATTTTCAACATAAAACTGCAATCGTTCTGTATAATCATTTTCACCAATAACAACTGGAAAGCGCACTGCAATTACAGGAAATGTTGCATGTTTAAACAAAACGGCCTCTGCTAATCTTTTTCCTTCACTATAAGAAAAATCTTGCCTATCTCCATAAACAATCGGATACTGATACGGATTGAAATCATCTTCTTTTAAAGATAGTGCCGACTCATATACAGCCATTGAGGATGTAACAATATATTTCTTCACCTTACTATGAAGTACTTTGCATATAACCTTCGCTGCATTCGGACTATAGCATAGATTATCATACACAACGTCATAACTTGCACCCGCTAACATTTCCTTTAGCATCTCTTCATCTTCTCGATCTACAACGACTCTTTTAACAGCACTACCAAACGAGTCTGTCTTAAGTCCCCGCGTTGCAATTGTTACATCATGCCCAGCTTGCAGGAGGCTTTCAACTAATCGTTTTCCGAAAAATCTTGTTCCACCTAACACTAATATTTTCGTCATATGTATCATTCCCTTAGTTATTTTAATGTTCTATGGTGACTGAATAAGTATTTGTAATTTCATTATACTTGAATTTATTTCCACATAAAAAAGAGAATCCAGCCAGATTCTCTTTCCCTCATCTTACTACTATTAACGTACTCGATATTTAAAAATGCAATAACAGAAATATAAAATAGAAACTACCGATACATAAATCCATGCCTGATAAACTACTGGTGTTCCCCATATCCCCATAAAATAAAGAAGCGATGGCAACGTGAGCGTTACCCATGATTGTACAAACGCGATCCTACCAAGGTATTGGTTTATATCCTTTTTTTGTACATTTAACACAAAGAATAAATACCAAAGAAGCGCCCACATAAACCAAGTCAGTGCATTAACGATATCTTGGAATTGAACGAATGATACAACCATATAAAATAGTGCAACAAGAGCCACCCAGAGACAAAACCATCCTAGCCCATTGCCACTCACTCCCGTAATAAAGGTGATACCTACATACAAATACGTTAAACCAAATAAAAAAGTGGCTGCATATGAATATACAGTCCAATTACTTTGATCAGAAATCATAATGAGGTAAAACGGAATGACAATTTGCAGCACCCCTACAAATAAATTAAAAACACCTGCACTTTTTTCCTCTGCTTTTCCTAATATGACAAGACTATTTAAAAACAAAGCTGCGCCTGAAAGCAATAACCCAACGTAACCCATATATGTTCGTGTGAAAAGCATATTTTTTCACACCTTAACCTCCTCGTAACATAAAATCATACTAGTGATATTGTCCTACCCATTTCAAATTGCATACACAAGAAACAACTATTATTTCATGCGTACTAGCACTTTTCATTCAAAACAAGTCAGACTTCCTACCTCAAAAAAAAAAGAAATCCAAAGAATGCAATCACTGTACCATATCGTTAAAGCGTTTCCAAAACAGTATATTTCTTTCCAACAGTAGATAAAGTCAATCTCATATAACACAATCTGAAAACGATAACATCATCATAACAGCATTATATCTAAAAATAAACGCCGAAAATTCTGGAATAAAATTTAAAATCTATATTGTTCCCTGCCCATTTCTTTTAGAAACAAGTAGAAGCAAGCATTTGCCATATACCAAACTAGCACTTCTATCATAAAATATCGTAAATTAAAATTTATGTTTTATGAAAGGTGAGATTATATGCCTAAACAAGTCGTTCACTCAACAGGTGTATTAACACGTGAACCACAAACAGCTTCTGTCGTAGCTCATCTTCATCTACGGGACAAGAAGGTGATAAAGTATATCATAAACAACTTGTTCGAGTTCATCAAGGATATATTCCTAATCAAATCCTTTAATGAACATACACATAATTGAGCAAAATTAGAATCGCCCTATCTTAGGTTGATTCTAATTTTGCCGTCCCCCTCACTCTTCCTATCTATAATATAGTGAGATTAAATTTTCACTTTAAATTATTCCCATTAAAAAGGCCACATACCTCGTGATATGTAACCCTTACATAGAACTTATTAAATCACATAACAATATACACATACAAAGTGGGCCAGACTACCTAACAACACAAAAATATGGAAAACTTCATGATGCCCCATATATTTAAATTCTAGCCATTTTGGTTTTGCTCCGTAAATAAATCCACCAATCGTATAAAAAGCACCACCAAGTACTAAAAACAAAATACCCTCTATGCTTAGATTTTCTGATAGCGGTGCAAAGAATAAAACAATTAACCATCCCATTATAAGGTAGATTGCTGTTGATAACCATCTCGGACAGTTAAACCAAAACATTTTAAAAACAATACCACATATAGCTGTAGCATAAACTAGCACAAATAATAGTAAACCATTTGCAGCCTGTAATGTAATTAAGCAAAAAGGTGCATATGTACCTGCAATTAAAATGAAAATCATAGAATGATCCAGTTTTCTAAAGAAATAAATAACACGTTCGCTTGCTACAACACTGTGATACACAGCCGAAGCTGCATAAAGAATCATCATCCCTACTCCAAATAGAATAACCGCTGAAATTGTAGAAATAGATGGCATTTTCACAGAAACTTTCACAAGCATAGCTAGCAAAGCAATAAATGATAAAATGGCGCCTCCTAGATGGGTAAACGCATTAACTGGTTCTCTCACATAAGTATTCACATTAACAACCCCTTATATAATTACATGTAGTTTTTATAACTACATGTAATTATATACACAATTCCTATAGAGGTCAACATTTACAATTCATTTGTTTCGTAATACCATATTTAAAGATAAAGTGTACATTATTCCTACAAAGGTGAGGGTTTATATGGAAAACATAAAGAACTTACTCGAAACATTACATTTAGAAAAAAACATTACGCTTGAAGATATCCCTAATGTGGATTTATATGTAGATCAAGTTGTTCAACTATTTGAAAATAACTACGGTGATACAACAAGAACAGAAGATGAAAAAGTACTTACAAAAACGATGATTAATAACTATGCAAAGGGAAAATTATTCATCCCCATAAAAAATAAAAAATACTCAAAAGAGCATATGATTTTAATTAGTCTAATTTATCAATTAAAGGGTGCCCTCTCGATTAATGATATTAAAAGTTCTTTAGTGACTCTCAACGAAAGACTCATAAACGAGGATACTTTCGAACTGGACACCCTCTACAAAGATTATCTTGAACTTACAGAAACAAATGTTGAGAACTTTAAAAGGGATGTAGATAATCGGGTGGCTGAGGTAAAAGCTGCTGCTTCATTTGAGGATAAAGAATTAGAAAAACTCTTATTGCTAACTTCATTTGTAACAATGAGCAATATGTATAGACGTTTAGCAGAAAAATTAGTTGACGATTTGAAAGAATCTTAACCATGAATAAAGCCACCTACTTCTGAAGTGCACCCCAATTGTTAGACACAGTCTAACAATTGGAGGTGCACTTTTTATGGCTAAATTTTCTTCGAAAGAAAAAATACGAGCGGTGAGACGATATTTAGAGGGGACTGAAGGTGGAAAAACAATTGCTAAATCTATCGGTGTTCACTCCAGTATGCTCTATCATAGGATATATTCAGTTATTAGATTCAAGTGAACTAACAACATATAAAAAAGAACACTATTTGAAGATTATTAAAAATAAATCAACACGTTTACAGGCCTTAGTAAATGACTTCTTTGAACTGTCCGTTATCGATTCTGTTGATTATCAATTAAACCTTCATATGGTAAAAATAAATCACTTAGCATGGGAAACCTTAGTCGTTTTTTATGATCAATTTAGTGAAAAGAAAATGGAACCAAGTATTCATATACAAAACGAAGATATTCAAATCATTGCTGATGAATCTGCCGTTAAGCGTGTCATGGAAAATCTAATCTATAACACCCTTAATCATGCAAGTGGTAATATATCCATTACTCTACAAAAGCAAAAAGCATCGTTACTATTTATCATTAGTAACGATGCTAAAAATGTAAGTGAAAAGGACATTCCTTTCCTGTTTGACCGCTTTTATACAACTAATCATCATCGATCCGGTAAAGGAACAGGGCTTGGATTAGCTATTGCAAAAACACTTATGCTGAAAATGGATGGTTCACTTCAAGCAAAATTAAAAAATGGGCAGCTTCATATGATATGCGAATGGAAAATTCAAAAATAAATACCAAATAACTTTTTCATATCCCTATTGATCAAAAAAGTACATCTTACACCAAAAGAATGTACTTTTTCCTTTTTAATGACCTCTTTTCGAATTAATCTCTCTATCAAGGTACTTAGCTATGATATCTCTATCTGAACTATTAATAATCATGTTAATTCTTCCTTGCAAATACCCATATAACATCCAGTTTGAGCATTCTCTTAGCTGCCCATACTTATCTTTCTTGGCTTTAAAACATAATATCGTATCGTTCTTTTTTATTTTGTAATAATATTTAAAAATATCATCATAATCTATAATGTATGCTCTTTGAATTTGATAAAGTTCCTTTACTTCATAAATCATAACTTTATGTCTTGTTCCAAAAACAACAAATCGATTTCCTACATCCATAAGCGCTAATGGCATTACGGCATAGTCTGCTGAACACATAATTGCACCCAAATAGTAGCCACCTGTAGCTCTTGCCTGAAATTGTAATTCAATAAATTCATTTTCTTTTAACTCATTATTTGCCTTTACTTCTATCTCTTGAAAATTTTCTCTAGCAATTCGTTTTCTGATATCTTTTTTCTTCTTCTCCAAGCTCCCAACAAGGCGCTCCCCTATTGCTTCAAATCGGGATATTTCTTGTTCATCCCACTGCTCGAAAACAATTTGATCTATATTATAGCTTTCACAATTCATAATATCCCTCCATTATCCTTTTTAATTTCTCCTTTCCCCTTGATAATCTGGTATAAACTGAACCTGTACTCATATGTAGTCTCCTTGAAATATCCTCTATGCTTTCATCCACAATATACCTTCGATAAAAGATACTATGATCTACACCATCTAACTGATGAATTGCTTTCAAAACGAACTCTTTTTCCTCTTCTTTGAGCAATCCTTTTTCTACATCTTCATCATCTTGTAAAATAAGTTGTTCTATTGTTTGTTCAATTCTTTTTCTCTTCAGCCTTCTTTTATAATCTAGTGCCTTAAACTTCGCAATAGAAATAATCCAGTTTTTAAGTTGTCCTTTTTCTATTTGAAAACTGTCTATTTTATACCAAAGTATGAGAAGAACATCGTTATAGCACTCTTCAATTTCTGCTCTTTCATGGTTCTCTCCAAGTACACTTCCGATTACTCCATAAATCAAGTTACTATATTGAAGAATCAATTGATCCAATGCTTCCGTATTTTGTTTTTTTATTTCATCTACTAATTCCCTATCATTCATATCTTCTCCCCCTTCACTTATATATACGAATACAACAAGTTTATTCTTACATAATTTCCTTATTTTTCATAAAAAAACTACCCACTTGTTAGAGTGGGTAGTTCCTTTTACTTAATGGCCTCATGAACCTTTAACCGCTTACCTTTTATTGTTGTGTTTTTCATTACTTTTAAAACAAGCGGGCCTTTTCCATTTAATATATCAACATAAGAAACATTATCTTGTATCGTAATAATTCCTATATCATCCGCTGTGACACCTGGGATTTTAGCAATTGTACCAACGAAATCTACCGCTCGAATCTTCTTTTTCTTCCCACCGTTAAAGTACAGCTTCATAATATCTTTATTTAACCCTGCACTTTTCTCTTTTTTCATAATTGGTTTCGCATTTATTTTATCTTCAAAGGCTGCCTTTCCCTTTGCGAGCTCCTCTTTTGACGGAGCTTCTATTTTTTGAATTTCAAAACCGATATACTCTTCAATTTCTACCAAGAATCTCTCTTCATACGGCGTTACGAATGTAATTGCTTTTCCGCTATTACCAGCGCGCCCTGTTCTTCCTGTCCGGTGTACATAACTTTCTTTTTCTAATGGAATGTCATAGTTAATGACATGGGTAATATTTTCAATATCAATTCCTCGCGCTGCTACATCTGTAGCGACTAAATAACGAAATTTTCCTCTTTTAAAGTCATTCATTACTGCAAAACGATCTTCTTGTATCATACCACCATGAATTTTATCACAAGGATAGCCAGAACGTTTTAACTGTCTGAACACATGGTCTACATTTTCTTGTGTGCGACAGAAGATGATACAGCTATCTGGATTTTCAAGAGTTGTTATATCTTGAAGAAGTGAAAATTTCTCTTCTTCTCTCACTTCTAACAGGATATGTTCAATTTTATCTGTCGTAATCCCAGAAGCTTTAATCTCGATATGGGTCGGTGATTTCATATATGTATGAGATAAATTTTCAACGTCTTCTGGTAGTGTCGCAGAAAATAGCATTGTCATTCGATCTGTAGGTAATTCATCAATAATTGCTTCTACTTGATCGATGAATCCCATATTTAACATTTCATCTGCCTCATCAATCACCAAATATTTCAGACGCTCTAAAGAAAAAGTTCCTTTTTCAATATGATCTAACACACGCCCAGGGGTTCCAACTACAATATGTGTCTTTTGCTTTAATTCTAATTTTTGTCGTGCAAATGGTGATTTTCCATAAACGGCAGTCGCTTTAATCCGTTTAAATCTTCCTATATTCGTAATATCTTCTTTTACCTGCACAGCAAGTTCCCTCGTTGGCGTAAGAATTAAGGCTTGGGGCTTATTTTCTTCCCAATCGATCATTTCGCAAAGCGGGATACCAAAAGAAGCTGTCTTCCCGCTTCCGGTTTGTGATTTCACGACAAGATCTTTCTTTTCTAGTGCAACTGGAATTACTTTTCCTTGTACTTCTGTTGGCTGTTCATATTTTAAACTAGTAAGTGCCCTTACAATTTCCTTACTCAATGCATACTCTTTAAAACTTTTTTCGCTCATATACTAACCTCATTTTGTTATGTATTTTAATTTATTTATATATTTATCCATAATATAAATCCTATGCGCCATTGCCTACATTTCATTATATTGAAATCATTGCCCGAATCGAAGTCTATGTTCATCATTTGATAAAAAAACAAAAAGCAGACTTACTATTAAGCCTGCTAATTTAGCAACGATACTCATATAAAGCTTGCAAAGGAGATATCATTACGGAACTAGTTTTTTCACCACTGGAATTCGTTGTAGTACTAACGTTATTAACATACTAAGACCAATCGTAATCATTACATTAATAGGTATTGCTAATATTGCATGTGCATGTTCATTTACTTTAGGGAAAACTTTATATAAAAAATTATTTAATAGGAAAAAGTGAAGAATATAAATCCCAAGACTTGCTTGATTTATACCACGTAACAGAAATGGCAGCTTTCCTTCTGAATTTTGAAAAGCATATCGGAAGAATACAAATAATCCAATTGCCATAAGTAAAACATTTGGCGCAAAATATCCATACCAAAACTGGTCCAACTGTCCATTTGCTTGTACTGTATAGTAATAAGTAATGAAGAATGTACCAATAAACCCTAAACAGCCTCCAATATAAGAGATATTTCTCCATTTCTTCGTAATTTCGTAATGAGATAAATAATAACCAAGTAGAAAATAACCCACATAATTTGTGACAAAATATAGCTCTATATTGAAATTAATAGGGTAATAGTACTGCATCAAATTTAAAATAACTGACGCATACAACCATAAAATTAAAAAATATTGTATATAACTTTTTTTAGCGTTTTTAACAAATACCTTTAATAACGGTGCGATTAAATAAATTCCCACAATCATATATAGGAACCATAAGTGACCACCAATTTGATTTGTTAAGAAGTACTTTATCCCTTGTTTTAAAGAAGCAGGGAAATACCCCATATAAGCACCATACAGATAAAATAAGGCACTCCAACCTACAAATGGAATAATTACCTTACTTGCTCGTTTCTGTAAGAATTCGAAAATTGAACTTTCCTTGTTCCCTCGTAATAATAAAGCACCGCTAATCATAACGAAAATAGGAACGCTAGCACGTGATAACGATTCGTAAAAGTTACCAGCCATCCAATTGGAAAGCATATTTGGATCCAAAGTGGATACGGAACCAGCAGCAACGTGAATTGTAACAACTGCAATTGTTGCTAATACTCGTAACCAATCCATATAAACCAAACGATTCACATTTATAACCTCCATTACCTTATAATGATTCAAACCAAAAATGAAGGTTATCCCGAAAAGTCACAACCTTCTCCCTAATCTGTTCAACTCTAACATTATTCACTTAATAAAATAAACACTAATCTTCTTGTAATTCTAAAAAATCCTACTAAATTATAACATATTCTATTATTTCCTAGTAAAAATAACCTGTGAAAAAGGGGTTCCCACAAATTGAAAAAGCAGACTTAGGATAAAGTCTGCTTTTCTATTTCTTACTGCCCGAAAAAGCCCGATTGGTTCAACTAATAATCAGTGGGGGATGAAGAAACCCCCACTGATTAAAATTTCACTTTATACGGCTTCTGTTCTCTCATTTAATACTTTCATATTAGCGATTGCCTCTGCATGCCTCATTTCATCAAATTCATTTTCACTCTTTGCAACAACGATTGTAGCAATTCCATTTCCAATTAAGTTTACAATTGCTCTTCCCTCACTCATAAAACGATCGACACCAAGAAGTAATGCTAATCCTTCTAAAGGAATAACCTTTAGTGCCGCTAATGTAGAAGCTAACACGATAAATCCGCTTCCTGTTACACCAGCAGCTCCTTTAGACGTTAACATAAGTACTAAAATAATAGTAATTTGCTGTCCGATTGTTAAATCGACACCAAATACTTGTGCTAAAAAGACAACTGCCATGGATAAATAAATGGATGTACCATCAAGGTTAAAAGAATAGCCCGTCGGAATAACAAGGCCAACAACAGATTTTGAACAGCCATATCGCTCCATCTTATTCATCATTCTCGGAAGTACGGATTCCGAAGAACTTGTTCCTAATACGATTAGTATTTCATCTCGAATAAACTTCAAATAATTCCATAAGCTAAACCCATATATCTTACAAATAATATTTAAGACAACAAATACGAATAGGAACATCGTTATATATACTGACATCATCAATTTTCCAAGTGGTACAAGTGAAGCAAGCCCAAAATGACCGATTGTATATGCCATAGCACCAAATGCCCCAAGCGGCGCTGCCTTCATTACATAACCAATAATTTTAAAGAATACGTGTGAAAGTTTGTCTAAGAAATCAATCACCGAGTTTCCTTTTTCTCCAAGAGCAGCTAGCCCAACCCCAAATAAAATAGAAAAGAATAATACTTGTAAAATATCACCCTTTGCAAACGCATCAACCATATTAGAAGGAACAATATGAGTAACAAAATCAATCCAATTAATACCCTGTCCTCCGCCTTGTGTATATTTAGATACGTCTCCTTTTGCAAGTTCATTAAAGTTAAGACCTGAACCCGGCTTCATAGCATTTACAACGATCAATCCAACAATAAGCGCAAATGTTGTCACAACCTCAAAATAAATAAAAGCCTTTCCGCCGACCTTACCAACCTTCTTCATATCTCCCATTTTGGCAATACCAAGTACAATTGTTAAGAAAATAATTGGTGCAATTACCATTTTTACAGCATTAATAAACGTATCGCCTATCGGCTTCATTTCCTTCCCAACATTTGGCCACATAAGCCCAACTAATACACCGAGTGCAATAGCCGTTAATACTTGAAAAGTTAAATTTTTGAACAGTCGTTTCACCTTCACTTCTCCTCCCACTGTTTCATCTTTGAAAACTTTACTACCCCTATATTTTACATAATGATAGCGTTTTCAATTAAAAGTGAGAAGTTTATGGTCATAACGAATATTTTGGTCATTTTGGTCTTACTTTTTTACTTCACGATACACATAGCGATTAATTGGTCTTCCAACCCCTCCATATTGAACTGCTAAATGAATCAACCCCCTTTTTTCTAAATAATCTAAGTATCGCCGCGCGGTAACTCTGGCTATCCCAATTGCACTGGCTACCTCTTCTGCAGAACGAGGTTCATCTTGTTTTTTTACATACTCTTCAATTTCATTCAATGTAAATTCATTTAATCCCTTTGGCAAATTGTTTGCTGTTTTTTTAGAATGCCCAGAATATAATAATAAATCAAGCTGTTCCTGTGAAATCGCTCCGGATTCCTTCAGACTCATTCTATATTGTCGATATTTTTCTAAAGCTTGCTGAATTCGGTATAACTTAAATGGCTTAATAATATAATCCATCGCTCCGTTTTGAAGCATGAGTTTAATTGTTTCCCTATCTTTTGCAGCAGAAACAACGATTACATCTGCTTCTAACTCTTGTTTTCTAAATTCCTGTAATACCTTAATACCGTCCTTTTTCGGCATAAAAATATCTAAAATAACGAGATCTGGATTCATTTTTTGGACAAGGTTAATCCCCTCCTCGCCATTGTTAGCGACGGCTACTACTTGAAATCCCTTTACACTTCTAATGAACTCTTTATTTACTTCTTGAACCATCGGATCGTCCTCAACCAATAGTACTTTGATTTCCTCTTTATATTTCATACAATTCCGCCTCCATCTCCATTGGAAAAGTAATGATAAAAGAAGTTCCTTCACCTTGAAAAGATGAAACACTAATTTCCCCTCTCCCCTTTTCAACAATTTGCTTTACTAGAAAAAGTCCATAACCTGTCCCACTCATTTTATTCACAGTAAATCCTTTCTCATACACTCTTGGTAAATGCTCCTCCTTTATGCCGCATCCATTATCCTCAATCAATATTGCACATACATCTTCTGACTGCTCAATACTAATATCAATTCTTTTATTCTCTACCTCAGTTTGCTCAAATGATCCAAACGCATTTTCGATTAGGTTACCTAGTAATACAACGAAATCATGTTGATCCAGTTGATAAGGAAACGCTTCTAAATAACTATTTTGGTCAATTATAACTTGTATCCCTAATTCCTTGCCCCGGCTTACTTTGCTCAAGAGGAGACCTGCAATAGCATCATTTTTAATCGTCTCATTTAAAAAGTTTGTTACACTCCCCTGCTCTTCTGAAGTATGAAAAGCAAGTTGTAATGCTTTATCAGCTTTACCTAGTTGAATTAAACCTGCTATTGTATGAAGTTTGTTCATATGCTCGTGGCTTTGTACTCGAAGTGCCTCTACAAATGTTTTCACTCCTGTTAATTCCTCTGCGAGCTTTGTAACCTCTGTACGATCTTGAAAGATTGCCACAGCTCCAATTAATTCATTATCTTTCTTGATTGGTATACGATTACTTAAAATTACCTTTCCACTTACTTTTATCTCTTCATTGTATACTGGCTGATTCCTCTCCACGATTTCTGGAAGTCTTGTATCCTTTAATACTGTACGAATAGGCTTTCCTACAACATTTCTATCTACATGAAAAACCTGCTTTGCTTTCTCATTAAAAATTGTAATAACTTCTTGGTTATCAATTGCAATCACACCCTCGTTAATCGAATGAAAGGTTGCTGTCCTTTCTTCTAACATCCTTTTAATTTCATATGGCTCTAACTGAAACATCTGTTTTTTAATATGGTTGGCAAGCATTAATGAGCCTATTAATCCGAATATTAAAGTTAATATAACAATAAAAGAAATCTCTTCTGCTAGCCCCAGCATAATCTCCCAAAAATTCGGGACTTTATTTCCAACAACAACAACACCAATTTGATTTAAGTTTTGATCTTTAATAGGCATAAAGGCACGAATTACAGTACCTATCTCTCCTTTTGCTTTTGAAAAGTAAATATGTTCCGCAAATGCCGGTTCTTCATCCGTCCCTTTTGACGGCCTTCCAATCATTTCTTTCACAGGGTGAGAATATCGAATTCGCTCCATATTCATTACTACAATATAGTCTGTTTCATTAATCACCCGAATATTTTCAATAACAGGATTCAATGTAAACCATCCCGTTTTTTCTTGAAGTGATTTCTTTACATCTGACAGTTCTGCTACCGTCCGAGCTGTATTCATAGATCTAATTCTTACTTCTTTTTCTTCTTTTTGTTGAATATTTGCAATGATAACAATTCCACCTATCAGTAATGAAAAAATAACTACCGCATAGGATAAAATCGTAATTTTCCAGCGGATGGGCAATTGTTTCACTGTTTGCTCCCCTTTCCCCTAAAAGCATCTTTACGAATAAAAATCTTCTCGGTATGCTTACATTAACAACCCAAGAGGAGGTTTAAAATGAAAAAAATAGTTGCTTTTATACTCCTTTTTATTGTTTTAATTACTAGTGCTTTATTTATAGGTTTTCAAAGTCTTTTTTCTCAAGGTGAGCTTGCTTATGACGATGACCAAGCAGGCTTGAAAAAACAAATTGTTTTCAAATTTAGTCATGTTGTAGCAGAAAATACACCTAAAGGGCTTGCTGCTAGTAAATTTGCTGAGCTTGTTAATGAGAAATCAAACGGAACTATAAAAATAGAAATTTTTCCAAACGGGAGCCTCTATTCTGATATAGAAGAAATCCGTGCTTTAAAAGCTGGGCAAGTTCATTTTATTGCTCCCTCTACCTCAAAGCTCGGAATGCTATCTCACGAATGGGGTGTATTAGACCTTCCATTTGCTTTTCCAAATTATGAAGCTATTCAAGAAGGCTTGAACGGAAAAATTGGAGAACAATTACTTCAGTCCTTACAAAAAGACAACATTAAAGGGCTTGCCCATTGGTCAAATGGCTTTAAGCAAATCACTTCAAATAAGGGGCCTATTTATACACCTGCAGATATAAAAGGACAATCCTTTCGCATTATGCAAAGTGATGTTATTCAATCTCAATTTGATTTATTAAAAGTTCATGCACATCAAGATTCATTTAATTCCACATATAAATTAATTGAAACAGGGAAAGTTGATGGTGAAGAAAATACTATTTCAAATATATACTCTAAAAAATTTTATAACGTTCAAAACTATTTGACAATTAGTAATCATGGGTATTTAGGCTATGCTGTAATGATGGATCAAAAAACATGGAATCAACAAACGGAAAAAACGAAGCAAATATTACTTGAAGCAATGAAAGAAACGACTGAATGGAACAATCGTCAGTCCATCCGAATGAATGAAGAACAACTTGAGCTTATTAAACAAAGTTCACCGATTCAAATTCACGAATTGACCGCTTCACAAAAAAAAGAGTGGGAGAAAGCATTATCTCCTATATACGAAGATCTTGCTCCTACAATTGGAGAGCAATTGGTAAATGATTTAAAAGAATTGAAAAAGAAGTATCAATTTCTTGAAGACAATAAATAACAAAGAAGCAGGGTATTTTAGCACCCTGCTTCTTTGTTATTTTACTATGATATTCCGAAATATTATTTCACTATTATCGATTAAATTTTTACAATATACTTTTCCAAAAAACCGAACAATATAGATATATACAAACTATTTAATTCGGTATTACTCATTATTCCTTTGAATTCCGTCCCTATATTTTCTAAATATCAACTAAAAGCTTTGACTTAACGAAAAAAATGATGTACATTATCTTTTGGACGAACATTTTTTTAAATTGAAAATAAAATATTCGTATTTAGGGGTGTAATTCATGGAAAAAGTATTTGACTATGAAGATATTCAATTAATTCCGGCAAAATGTATAGTAAATAGCCGTTCTGAATGTGATACAAGTGTAACTTTAGGAAAACATACATTTAAATTACCTGTCGTACCTGCAAATATGCAAACAATTATAGATGAAAAAATTGCTGTATATTTAGCGGAAAATAAATATTTCTATATAATGCATCGTTTTGAGCCAGAAAAGCGTATCTCTTTCATTAAAGATATGCACTCTCGTGGCTTAATCGCATCTATTAGTGTTGGTGTGAAAGAAGAAGAATATGAATTTGTACAACAATTAGCTGCTGAACAGCTTTCTCCTGAATATATTACGATAGATATCGCACATGGGCATTCCAATGCGGTGATAAAAATGATTCAACACATTAAAACACATTTACCTGAGAGCTTTGTTATCGCAGGAAATGTAGGAACTCCAGAAGCAGTAAGAGAGTTAGAAAATGCTGGTGCTGATGCAACAAAAGTAGGTATCGGACCTGGTAAAGTATGTATCACAAAAATTAAAACAGGTTTTGGAACTGGCGGCTGGCAATTAGCTGCACTTCGTTGGTGTGCAAAAGCTGCAAGTAAACCAATTATTGCTGACGGCGGTATTCGTACTCACGGTGATGTAGCTAAATCCATTAAATTTGGCGCAACTATGGTTATGATTGGTTCATTGTTTGCCGGACATGAAGAATCTCCAGGGGAAACAATTGAAAAAGATGGGAAACTCTACAAAGAATACTTTGGTTCAGCTTCAGAATTCCAAAAAGGTGAAAAGAAAAACGTAGAAGGCAAAAAGATGTTTGTCGAGCACAAAGGATCTTTAGAAGATACATTGATCGAAATGGAACAAGATCTTCAGTCCTCTATTTCTTATGCTGGTGGAACGAAATTAGATGCAATTCGTACTGTAGATTATGTTGTCGTGAAAAACTCAATCTTTAATGGTGATAAAGTATATTAAGCTTTATTTACCCTTTAAATACAATAAGTATTGATTATTATATAAAAAATGAGCAAGGTACTTTATTTCGTACTTGCTCATTTTTATATTATCTCTCTATTTTCCAAACCTCTTACGATATCCACATTTTCTACATAGTTCCTCTACTGCCACTCTTCGTGAAAATCCATCTACAAGATTTTCGGCTCTATCCCTTTCGATAATATCAGAAAATGAAGCATCATTAATATTTCCAAGGTTGATAATTCCCTCACCATCTAAACAACAAGGGATAACAGTCCCGTTTGCTAAAATACCTGCTTGATTTCGAAGACCATGACAGAAGCCTTTCCCATCGTCCTCTTCTTCATGCAATGCCGGCCACTGAAATTCGTAATCTTGGTTAATGAAGATACGATCCGCAATCTTCACGCCACTTCCTGGTGTAATCTTCTCTTCAATTTTATATGGTAAATCAAATTCTTTCTCAATAATTTCTAATAAATTTCTGTTTCGCTGTATTTCAAGATTTGTCTTATTGTCTTGCGTAAGATTCCATAGCCTCAGCGAAACAATTAATTCCGATTGACTCGTTGCTTCTTTAATAAAGGAAAGTATGCTTCTTACATACCCTTCTTTATCTTCAGATCCTGGATGACCATCAAAACTATGAAGTGAAAAATTCATCTGTCTTAGTGCAGGTTTATTTAATAATTTATGCCTCTTTTTATTAATTAACGTTCCGTTGGTTGTAATATTAACCTTAAACCCTTTTTCATGACTTAAGTCTAACAATTGATCTATTTTAGGATGGAGCAACGGCTCACCTTTTACATGTAAATAAATGTAGTCCGTGTGAGGTTTAATTTGGTCTAATCTCTTAGAAAAATCCTCCACAGAAAGAAATTGCTTCTGTCGTTCTGTTGGCGGACAAAAGCTACATGCAAGATTACATACACTAGTAATCTCTAAATAAAACTTCTTAAACTTTTTCAACCTCAATTCCCCACTTCTTTAACTACTTAGAACAAAATGAAATATTGTTCTATCAATATTACAGCATAATTTTTTATAAATAGAAACATACTTATTCAAGGAAACTAATTTTACCATTTTCTCTGTTTGGAAGCATATGATTGTATTTTACTTATCTCACTACAATCTAAACCGTAATTCGTCCAATTATTATGAAGCGTTAAAAAGACCATCAGGGGATTTTTCTCCGATGGTCTTCTTAATAGTAATGATCTAATGGATAACTATCATATTGTAGAAATTTTAATAAAAAGTATTCTGCCATATATCGAATTATCCTAATCATTACACCACATCTACAGCTGGCTCCTTTTTACTTGTGATACGGTTCACCACGATTAATCCGAAAAGCCCGATACACTTGTTCTAAAAGTACCAATCTCATCAGCTGATGCGGCAATGTCATTTTCGAGAATGAAAGTGATTCGTTAGAGCGCTTCATCACTTCCGAGCTAAGCCCGAGTGATCCCCCAATGATAAATGCCACTTTACTTTTTCCGTATGTAGCAAGACGATCAAGATTCGCTGCAAATTCTTCTGATGACTTTTGTTTTCCTTCGATTGCTAATGCAATAACATGTGTATCATCTGAAATTTTATCTAGTATTCGTATTCCTTCTTTTTCTTTTACAATTAGCATTTCTGCCTCACTTAAATTTTCCGGTGCTTTTTCATCCGGCAATTCAATAACTTCTACTTTTGCATACGCAGATAATCGTTTTAAGTATTCTGCAATACCTTGTTTTAAATATTTTTCTTTTAATTTTCCGATTGAAATAATCGAGATATTCACACCTATTCCCCACCTTACAAACACGTTATCCACAAAACTTATCCACATATCCACAATCATCATCCACATATTGTGTGAGAATCTGTGTTCGATACAACATATGTCGCCTTGTTTTGACAAAATTCACATGTTTTTTGTTCTTTTTCTGAGTTATCCACACTGTTGATAACTGGCGCTACTTCACACTCATCCACAATGATATCCAACGCTAATTCTACATGTTCTAAACAACAAGGTAACTTCATATCTTTCACCTCACTTTTTCACAATAGAAAACAGGAGGGCTGTCCTCCTGTTTTCTTAATAATTTTGACTGCCTAATTTCACCGTTGTTGTTGCTCGTTTTGTACCACGATAAAATGTCAGAGTCATTTTATCGTCAATTTTTTTATTATATAATACCGTTCGGAATCCAATAATATCATGTATTGATTTTCCATCAACAGCTATAATTACATCATGTTCCCTAAGTCCTGCATCTGCACCAGGCGATGGGCTTTTCACATCTAAAACGCAGACACCATCTGTTATATTTCCTGGCAAATGCAGCGTTTTAGACCAGTAATAATTCGGAATTTCATTTAGAGATCTCAGTTCAATTCCAACATAAGGACGTTTTACTTTCCCATACTTTTCAAGTTCATTCATAACAGGAACTGCTCTCGAAACAGGGATGGCAAGCCCAATTCCTTCTACTTCTTTCGCTGCAATTTTCATCGAATTAATTCCAACAAGTTGTCCTGCTACATTTACAAGTGCACCGCCACTATTCCCTGGGTTAATAGCTGCATCTGTTTGCAGTACTTCTACTTGCCAATCATAATGCCCATCTTGATCTAAGTCTACAGGAACAATTCTCTCATTTGCAGAAATAATTCCTTGTGTAACAGTTCCTGAAAATTGTAATCCAAGTGGGTTCCCAATTGCAATGACCGCTTCACCTCGACGCACTGTATTAGAATCACCAATTTCAATTACTTTCTTAACTGGCTTTGCATCTATTTCTAGAACAGCTAAATCTGTAACTACATCGCTACCTAATATTTTACCAGGAACCTTTTTTCCATCACTTAAGCTCACCTCAATACGATTCGCTCCTGAAACAACATGATGGTTTGTTACGATATAAGCATGACCATTTGTTTTCTTATAAATGACGCCTGATCCTGTTCCAGCTTCTGAATCTGCTTCTGAAAAATTATCACGTTGGATGTTTATTACACCAACAACGGCTTCCGATGCACGATCAACAGCATCTACAAAACCAGAATGATTCGCTGTTTGTGATTGCTTTACTACCATATTCTCTTCACTTGCCTCAGCTTGCTGCAAGGGGCCAGTTTCAGATTGAGAAAATAAAGGAGCTCCAAATGCAAACAATGAAGCCCCTACGATTGTTCCTGCTATGCTAGAAATAACGATACCTTTGTGCTTCTTTTTACCTGTTCGTTTCATACGAAATTTCTCTTCATCAATAAAGGACATACTTGTTCACCAATCCTCCCGAAAACAACTATATTCCCCTTTATTGTTTACTAAAATCAAGAATTATACGTATTGAATTTTCGTTGGTGCCTTTGGATCCGTATCATGTACCTCAAACGCTTCCCCAACTGCAAAACCTTTTTCCTCTAGCACCTGTGCAACAGACATATGTGCTAGTTCTTTCATATTATTATCTAAGCTCAAATGCGCTAAATAAATGTGTTTCGTCTCATCTGTAATAACATCAGCCATTGCAAGTGCTGCATCTTCATTAGAAACATGACCCACATCGCTTAAAATGCGTCGTTTTATACTCCATGGATAACGCCCCATACGAAGCATTTCAACATCGTGATTACTTTCAAACACAAATGCGTTTGCTCCTTTAATGATACCTTTCATACGATCACTTACATAACCTGTATCTGTAATAAGGACCAATTTTCTACCATTATGATGAAATGCATAAAACATTGGCTCTGCCGCATCATGAGAAACGCCAAATGATTCCACTTCAATATCTCCAAATGTTTTTACATCGCCAATTGAGAAAACAAATTTTTGATCAGTTGGGATGTTACCAATTAAATGTTCCATAGCGCTCCACGTTTTTTCATTTGCATACACAGGTAACTGATATTTACGTGCTAAAACGCCGAGACCTTTAATATGATCACTATGCTCATGTGTGACAAGAATACCTGATATATCTTGGATATCCAATTCAGCTTGCTGAAATAGGGCTTCTGTCGCTTTTCCACTCAAGCCTGCATCAATGAGCAATTTTTGTTTCTCGGTCCCTACATATAGCGCATTTCCTGTACTGCCGCTTGCAAGTACACTAAAATGCAAACTCATTTCTGCTCACTCCATTATTTTTTCTTTTTCATTTTCCTTTTCTTTCCCTAACTTAATAACTTGTCCCTCAATGGCATTCACAAAATAATCTACTTTTCGATCTGTTTTTAAATTCCATGTCGGAGCAAGCACTTGTATATTAGAAGCAGAAGATGCTACAAGAGTTGCATATCCAATCTGTGCTTCTTTAAAATGTGTATTTTGTTTTATTTTTATTTCAGTCTTAAAGTATAAATTTTCTAAAGCTGTTTGAGCGGTAATAATCTCTTGCTCTTTTGCTTTTTCATTCTCACCCATCTCTTTTAAATCGGTTAACATTGTTTGTGTATACGAAATAAATTCACCTTTCTCATTTACATCCACAACAATCATCCCATGATCATTATAAAAGATAGGTTTATCTTTATACTTTTGAAAGAAATAGATTTTCGTTGCTTCTGCTTTACCAAACTCATATTTCTGACCATCTAGCACATAGTTTTTCAAGAACTCACTATATTTATCTTTAGAAAGTGTTTTTGCATTTAACAATGGTTCCTTTAATTTACTTTCAATTGTGTTTAAATCTCGTAAAGTAACTGTTTGATTTTTTAAAGAACGTATATCTTCTTCTTTAAATTCCTTATTTTTCGCTGTAATAAAGGAATCTTTCTTTGGTTCTTTTGGTAAATCACCAATGGTAATTTTATCATCTTTTAACTGCTGATCCACCTTTGTTTCTGCCATGAGCTCTAATTGGTTACTATCTTGTTTTTGAATGAATTGAAAAACGAGAAAGAGGTCTAAAATAAAAAAGGTAACAATAAATATTGTTTTAATCCGATTCCAATCCAATTAGCTCTCCCTCCTTCTCTTCACTCCACTCATATGCGTGATGATCTTCACCATAAATTACGTACCAAATTGGCTTTAACTTTATATTTGTAATTTGTCCGTTTTGCTCAACTTCCGGTACTAATTTATAACCTATTCCAATGTTTTGAATCAAATTTTTAGCTATCTTCGAATTTTTTTCTAGGGATTGGATAACCGTCCGACCAGTTGGAAGCGTTGTTTCTCCATCTTTATCAATTGACAACCATTTAAATAATGGGCGTCTATAACTAATTAATTCTTCTGATCCCCATACTTGCCTTAATTCGGTCATTCCTTCTCGGTTAAATACTGGCAAATCTTCTTCATACAAACGGAATTTGGTTGTCCCTTTAGTCCCTTTAGAATTTATATAGTCAAATCGATAAGCATCAGTTAATCCACTATGACTATTAACAAATTCAAAACTCCGCTGCATAAGAGAGGTACCATTCATAGGTGGACCACCAGATACAGATGAATTTGTATACTCTAGCATTCGATTCTGTTTGTTTATTCGCATAAGACGAATGCCATCTGTATATGTATCCTCTATTTCGTTAGAAAAAGGTTGCACATAACGCGGATCACTAAATAGTGCATTTTTAAATGATTCCACTTCCATGACTCGCGCAAAATATATTAAATTCTGCATTTCTGTTGAACCATCTGGTAAAAATATATTTTTCGTATCATTTATTTCATACGCAAAATACGGTCTTGCTAAAGCTAAAAATTGATTTTGTGCATTTATAATGTCCCTTAGATTCACACCTGTTAATGTCATTTTATACACTTTACGAGTACTATAAGAAACGAAATTCACATCAATATTTTGATCACGACTTTTAGAAGGATCAACAACAATACGATCAAAACTCAACATATCCAATTTCTTATCTTTAATTGTTAATACGCTCCTAATCGCATCAAACGGAACCTCTGTCGGAAAGACAATTTCAATCTTGCCTTCCCCGTGCACATAAGAGAGGAAATCACCTTTAGATATAGAGCTTGTAATATCCTTAAAATCGTGCAATTCCCCTTTTTGAATAAAAGTATATAATAAATTAATATTACTTTTCTTTTCACTTACAAAATGATTGTTATCCTTATGAACAATCATAGAAGATGGGACAATTACATTTGAAACATCTTGTTTCGGTGCTGTTGCGTTATCTGGAACAAATTTTGTGCTCTGCAATGAATTAGAATCAGGTACATAAGTCCATAAATTAAAAGTAAGAAACAGACTAATGACAACTAAGTTAATAAGGACAATGGTTTTAAAGTTTTCCATATTCATTCCCAATCGTCCTCTTCTTCCTTCGCCATTGGAAGGGTGAAATAAATGGTTGTCCCTTTTCCTTCCTCACTTTTTGCCCAAATAGATCCACCATGCGCCTCAATCATTTCCTTAGCAATGGCTAAACCTAAACCTGTTCCACCCATCTGTCTTGAACGCGCCTTATCTACACGATAAAAACGTTCGAAAATCTTCTCTACATTTTCTTTTGGAATACCCATTCCCTGGTCACTCACACTAATTTCTAACATATCCTCTCGATCGCGCAGGCGATATGTTACTGTTCCACCTTCAGGAGAGTACTTTAACGCATTTGAAATGATATTGTATAAAACCTGTGTAATTTTATCAGCATCCATATCAATGAATCGAGATTTCTTAGAGAATGAACGCTTGAAAATTACATTTTGTTCCTTCGACATTTCAAAACGATCGATAACATTATTAAAGAAATCAGTAAAGTCTACCCATTCTTTCATTAAACGATGTTCTGTACTATCTAATTTAGATAATTGCAACAATGCATTCACAAGTCGAATCATTCTTTCCGTTTCTTCTTGTGTAACTGTTAAAAATTGCGGTGCGATATTAGGATCTTGCCATGCCCCTTCACTAAGCGCTTCTAAATAGCTACGCATCGTTGTTAACGGCGTCCGTAGTTCATGTGATACATTTGCTACAAACTCCCGGCGCTCACGGTCAATTCGCTCTTGTTCTGTTACATCATACAACACAGCGATTAAACCATTTGCTTTCCCTGTTTCCTTTTGAATAACAGAAAAACTAGCTCTCAAGATATACGGTTCATTTCGCGTACTGAAATCTAATAAAACGGAATCTGGTTCTTCATATAGATGATCGAGTGTAAATTCCTCTTGAATGCCTAGCACTTCTAAAACAGACTGATCTAATGCCGTTTCACGTGAAACGTTTAACATCTTTTCTGCCGGATCATTCAATAAAATAATGTCCCCTTTTCGATCAGTAGCAATTACACCATCTGTCATATGAGATAAAACAGACGAAAGCTTACGTCTTTCACTTTCAGTCGAAGAACGTGCTTGTTGTAATTTTTTTGATAAATTATTAAACGCTAGTGCTAATTGACCAATTTCATCATGGCTGTGCACTTTTACCTTACGGGAGTAATTTCCTTTTGCCATTTCAATTGCTTGTCTTCGCATATCTGAAATTGGTCTTGTAATTGTTTGAGCTAATAAAATTCCTAGAACTGCTGTTACTAATAAAGCAATCACTGTCCCTGTTGCAAAAATTTGATTGATATCCTTCATCTGCTTATAAACATCTTCCATAGAAGCAACGATGTGAATGACACCAATTATTTTCCCCTTCTCTCCTTCAATTGGGGTAGCCATAACTTGAACACGATGACCGGTTTTTCCATCTTTCTCAATCTTTCCTTCAGCCTTTTTTTGTACAATAGCCCTTTGCACTGTTATGTCTGTTATTGTTTTCCCTACCATACCTTGCTTAGATGAATTAGATATCGCTAATAGACGCCTGTTTGGGTCAATCACACGTACTTCTTGAATATCCTTTTTCCGGTCTGATGCGAAGTCAGTAATTGATGTTTTAAGTGCATCTTCTAAGGGATCTGTTTTTTCACGCTCTTTTGTAAACTCTTGCTTCAAATTATAAGACAGTAAATTCGTTTGTTGTGTTAATGAATCCTTAAAACTTTGCACGAGACTTTTCTCCAGTTCACGAACAAAATATACACCAATAACCTGCATTGCTATCAAAATTAATAGCATATAGATAAGCACAAACTTTAAATGAATCGATTGAAAAAAACCAACTTTCTTCATATACTATTCCTGCTCTGGATCACGCAAGTAATACCCTACCCCGCGTCTTGTTACAATTAAAGTTGGGTGACTTGGGTTATCTTCAATTTTTTCACGTAAACGGCGTACTGTTACATCTACTGTACGTACATCTCCAAAATAATCGTAGCCCCAAACCGTTTGTAATAAATGCTCACGCGTCATAACTTGTCCTAAATGCTTCGCCAAATAATGAAGTAATTCAAATTCACGATGTGTAAGTTCAATGCTTTCTTCTCTTTTCGTTACACTGTACGCATTTGGATTAATCACAATTGGTCCAATAACCATTTCTGTATTTTCTTCTTTTTCAGCTGAGCCACCTTGTTGATGACGACGCAAGTTTGCTTTTACACGTGCTAATAATTCACGCGTACTAAATGGTTTTGTTACATAATCATCTGCTCCAAGCTCTAATCCCAATACTTTATCGATTTCAGAATCTTTTGCAGTTAGCATAATAATTGGCATTTCAGAGCTTTTTCGTATTTCACGACAAACCTCTAACCCATCTTTCCCTGGTAACATAATATCCAATAAAACCATATCTGGTTGTTCCTCATTTGCCTTTTCAATAGCTTCGTCACCATCGTGCGCCATCACAATTTCAAAGCCCTCTTTTTCTAAGTTGAATTTTAAAATATCTGCAATCGGTTTCTCATCATCAACGACTAAGATTTTCTTTCCCATCATTGTTTGTTTCCTCCTAATAAAAATATGGTCAATCATCCTCAAACATGCACAGCTATCTGTATAGCGTATAATCAAACATTCGTAGCCCTTGTTTGAGTATTTTCTCCTCTATTCTCATAGAATCACGTATGATCCACATAAAAGTGGAACACTATACAATCTACAGAAAAACCCCTAGCTTCAACTGCTAGAGGCTCCTCATTCTATTGTAAAATAACTACTCTCATTTGTAAAATTGAAGAATATAAAAAGGATATTAAGTGGGCCCACTTAATATCCTGAGAGTGGCTCGGGACGGAATCGAACCGCCGACACGAGGATTTTCAGTCCTCTGCTCTACCGACTGAGCTACCGAGCCAAAACATATATATATAAAACCACTAATGGTGGTATAAACAAAAGTGGCGGTCCCGACCGGGGTCGAACCGGCGATCTCCTGCGTGACAGGCAGGCATGTTAACCACTACACCACGGGACCACAAAACATATATAAAAGATATGACCCGTACGGGATTCGAACCCGTGTTACCGCCGTGAAAGGGCGGTGTCTTAACCACTTGACCAACGGGCCACGAAAAATAAAATGGTGAGCCATGAAGGACTCGAACCTTCGACCCTCTGATTAAAAGTCAGATGCTCTACCAACTGAGCTAATGGCTCATACTCACCAACGTCATATTTTCGTGACGACAAGGTTTATCATAACATAATAACTTTTGTTTTTGCAATACCTTTTTTATATTTTTTTATACAAGATAAGAAAAAACTCATGTTTACATGAGTTTTTTCTTAAATAAACCAATTTTATATCAATTAAACACCGTATACGTTACGAACGATGTTTGTTTGATTACGATCTGGACCAACAGAGAACATAGATAGTTGGATACCTGTTAATTGAGACACACGCTCTACATAATGTCTTGCATTTTCAGGAAGCTCCTCTAATGATTTTACACCAGTAATATCTTCTGTCCAACCTGGAAGCTCTTCATATACAGGCTCACATTTTGCTAAAATGTTTAAGTTTGCTGGAACTTCATCCAGAACTTCTCCATTATACTTATATGCAATACAGATTTTCACAGTTGGAATACCTGTTAATACGTCGATAGAGTTTAAAGATAAATCTGTTAAACCACTCACACGGCGTGCATGTCTTACAACAACGCTGTCAAACCAACCTACGCGACGTGGACGACCTGTTGTTGTACCATATTCACGACCAACTTCACGAATTTGATGACCAATTTCATCATGCAGTTCAGTAGGGAATGGACCGTCACCAACACGGCTTGTATAGGCTTTACATACACCTACTACACGATTGATTTTAGAAGGACCAACTCCAGAACCGATTGTTACACCACCAGCAACTGGATTAGAAGATGTAACGAATGGGTACGTACCTTGGTCAATATCAAGCATTACGCCTTGTGCACCTTCAAATAATACGCGGCGTCCTTCATCTAGCGCATCATTTAATACAACAGATGTATCGCATACGTATTGCGCGATTCTTTGACCATATTCAAAGTACTCTTCAAAGATTTCATCTGCATTAAATCCTTCTGCATCATACATTTTTTCAAATAGACGATTTTTTTCTGCTAAATTACGTTCAAGCTTTTCTTTAAATGCTTCACGATCTAAAAGATCAGCCATACGAATACCAACGCGAGCAGCTTTATCCATGTATGCTGGACCAATACCTTTTTTCGTTGTACCGATCTTGTTATCACCTTTACGCTCTTCTTCTAACTCATCTTGTTTTAAGTGATAAGGTAAAATAACGTGCGCACGGTTACTAATACGTAAATTATCAGTGCTTACACCACGATCGTGTAAGTATTTTAATTCTACAAGTAATGCTTTTGGATCTACTACCATACCGTTTCCGATAACACAAATTTTTTCTTTATAGAAAATACCAGATGGAATTAAGTGTAATTTATACTTAACACCGCCGAAAACAATTGTATGTCCTGCGTTGTTTCCACCTTGATATCTTGCAACTACTTCCGCATGTTCAGAAAGGAAATCAGTAATTTTACCTTTTCCTTCATCGCCCCACTGTGTTCCTACAACTACTACTGAAGACATTATTCAAGCACCTCCGCAATTTTCAAACGAACTTTTCAAACAATATAATTGTACCAAAATGAAAAGAGAAGTCAATTTAAAAACGAACATTTTTTTATCTTTTATCAATTTCGTTCGTAAGAATTCTTTATTCACACGATGAAAGCCCTATTTTTTATTCATAAAAAAAAGAAACACATCTTATTATAAGAAATGTGTTTCTTTTTTATACTTCTACTATGCCGGTGGCGCATGTCCATCGTCAAAACGTCGCTCTAAGTTTACGAATTTGTTAAATTCCTTCACGAATGCGAGCTCTACAGAACCTACTGGACCATTACGTTGCTTGGCAATAATAATTTCAATCGTGTTTTTATTTTCCGTTTCGCGATCATAGTAATCCTCACGATACAAGAATGCCACAATATCGGCATCCTGCTCAATACTTCCTGATTCACGAATATCAGACATCATCGGACGTTTATCTTGACGAGATTCAACACCACGAGAGAGCTGAGATAAGGCAATAACAGGAACTTGTAGCTCACGCGCAATTCCTTTTAATGTACGGGAAATTTCAGATACTTCCTGCTGACGGTTTTCACCAGATTTCCCACTACCTTGAATAAGCTGTAAGTAATCGATTAAAATCATTCCAAGTCCCTGTTCTTGCTTTAATCTGCGGCATTTCGCACGAATTTCACTAACTCGAATTCCTGGCGTATCATCAATATATATTCCAGCATTCGAAAGACTTCCCATTGCCATTGTCAGCTTTGCCCAATCATCTGAAGTTAACGAGCCAGTACGAAGCCTTTGTGCATCAATATTTCCTTCTGCACAAAGCATACGCATAACAAGCTGATCAGCACCCATCTCTAAACTAAAAATTGCTACATTTTCATCTGTTTTAGTTGCCACATTCTGCGCGATATTCAGTGAAAATGCCGTTTTTCCCACTGAAGGACGAGCTGCCACAATGATTAAATCATTACGTTGAAATCCCGCTGTCATCTTATCTAATTCAGTAAATCCAGTTGGTATTCCTGTAACTTCACCTTTTTGATTATGCAAAAGTTCAATTTTATCATAAGCATCTACAAGAACATCCTTAATATTTTGGAATGCCTTTGCATTTGTCTGATGTGATACTTCTAATATTTTTTTCTCCGCCTCATTTAAAAGACCTTCCACATCATCTTCTCTCTCATATCCATCTGAAACAATATGAGTTGCCGTTCGAATCAAACGACGCAAAAGTGATTTTTCAGCAATAATGCGTGCATAATATTCTACGTTGGCCGCTGTCGGAACAGCCTCCGCTAATTCAGCTAAATAAGAAACACCACCAACTTCTTCTAACAACCCTTGATCAGCAAGCGCTGCTGTTGCGGTAACTAAATCAATAGGTTCTCCTTTATCTGATAGTTTAAGCATAACTTCAAAAATCTTTTGGTGTGCTGTTCGATAGAAAGATTCCGGCATTAGCAGTTCTGCAGCTGAAGTTAATGCATCTTGATCAAGAAATATCGCACCTAAAACCGCTTGCTCAGCCTCTATATTATGCGGAGGGGTACGATCAGCAAGTACGTCACTCATGCGCAATCCTCCTTGCCAAACTTATTTTTATTGTTCACTAACATGAACTTTTACTGTCGCGGTTACTTGTGGATGTAATTTCACAGTTACGTTTGTATATCCTAATGAACGAATTGCATCGTCCATTTCAAACTTACGTTTATCAAGCTTAATATTATGTGCTTTTTGCATCGCATCTACAATTTGTTTACTTGTAATAGAACCAAATAAACGACCACCTTCACCAGACTTTGCTTTTAATTCTACAGTTAATTTCTCTAGAGTTTCTTTTAACTCTTTCGCATTCTCAAGTTCAGCCGCTGCATCTTTTTCTTCTTTACGTTTTTGTGCTTCTAACGTTTTCATGCTGCTATTTGTTGCTTCCGCAGCTAATCCTTGTTTTAGTAAAAAGTTATTTGCATAACCATCTGGTACGTTCTTTATTTCTCCTTTTTTCCCTTTACCTTTTACGTCTTTTAGAAAAATTACCTTCATGATTGTGTGCCTCCCTGTAAATAGTCATCAATAACAAATTGAAGTTTATCTTGAGCTTCATCTACTGTTACATTTTTCATTTGTGTAGCTGCATTCGTTAAATGTCCGCCGCCACCTAGATTTTCCATAATTAGTTGCACGTTTACTTCGCCTAAAGAACGCCCACTAATTCCGATGAAGCTTTCCCCACGTTTTGCAATGACAAAAGATGCGATTACTCCTGTCATTGTCAGCAACGTATCAGCTGATTGTGCGATTAATACTTGATCATAATATTCATCGCCGTCTACTTTCGCAATTGCAATTCCATTTTTATAAATGTAAGCATTTTGAATTGTTTTTGCAACTCGTAAATACTGCTCCATATCTTCTTTTAACAATTCTTGTACAAGTACTGTATCCGCTCCATGCGAGCGTAGATAAGAAGCTGCATCAAATGTACGGGCACCTGTCCGGAATGTAAAGCTTTTCGTATCCACTATAATCCCTGCAAGTAATGCTGTAGCTTCTAACATTGTCATTTTCAAACGTTTCGGCTGATATTCAAGAAGTTCCGTTACAAGTTCAGCTGTCGAAGACGCATATGGCTCCATGTACACAAGAAGAGGATCCTCAATAAATTCCTCACCACGGCGATGATGGTCAATCACAACTACATTTTCAATCTTATACAAAAGCTTTTCCTCCATCACCATTGATGGTTTGTGTGTATCAACAACGACAAGCAATGAATCGTCTGTTGCAAATTCCATAGCCTGCTGTGGTGTAATAAAACGAGACCATAAATCCTCATTTTGCTTTACCTTATCCATTAAACGTTTAATACCTTTATCAGAGTCATTCTCGTCTAGTACAATGTACCCTTCACGCTCATTCAACTGTGCTACTTTTAAAATTCCAATGGCCGCCCCAATCGCATCCATATCAGGAGCTCTATGACCCATTATAATAACATTACTGCTCTCTAATACTAAATCTTTCAATGCATGAGAGATAACCCGTGCACGTACACGCGTGCGTTTTTCCACTGGATTTGTCTTGCCACCATAAAATTTCACTTTACCTGTCGCTTGTTTAATCGCAACTTGATCTCCACCTCGCCCTAAAGCAAGATCCAAACCCGATTGTGCCATCGCACCAAGCTCTGATAAAGATAAGTCGCCTGATCCTACACCAATACTTAACGTAAGTGGAATATTTCGTTTTGATGTTTCTTCACGCACTTGATCTAAAATATCAAACTTTCCTTTCTCCATTTGTGCCAGAATACTTTCATTTAACACAACAAAGAATCTCTCTGAAGAAGCTCGTTTTAAATATGCACCGTATTTGATAGCCCACTCATTTAGACGTGATGTCACAAGACTCGTGATGTTCGTACGCAATTGGTCATCCAAACCTTGTGTAACTTCATCATAGTTGTCCAAATAAATAATCGCGAGAACTGTACGCTGATCCTCATACATTTTTTCAATTTCTGTTTGCTCTGTTACATCGAAGAAATAAATTAACTTTTCTTCTTTCCTTACAAACACACGAAACTTACGATTATTTAAAGATACAATATCATCCGCAGTTTCTCCTTTAATAAAGAGGAGTAATGTTTCTGATACATCATACAAATGCCATCCTGCTAAAGAGTGTTGCCCCAAACAAGAGGACAAATAAGGATTTGCCCAATCAATTCCATAATCCTTATTGTATAACAAAATACCAATTGGCATTTGATTAAATGCTTCATTACTTACTTTCTTTACTCTTGTAATCATATCCGTTGTATACTTTTCAAAATTCCTCTGAAAGGCTAGCTCAAATCGAATTACAAAAAAGAGAACAATACAAAAAATAAAAAAAGCGGCCATTCCCATTATCCAGTGCAAATAACCGAGAATGGTAATAAGCACAAGCATAAAAAAAGCTAATACATAAACAGGATATAAAAACCGCTGTCTCTTATAAAATTCAGGCATGTACCCAACTCCTATAAAGTAAAACTAACACAAATAGGAAATCATTCAATTTCCATCAATGGTCAGTTGAACAGATTAAACGCCCCAAAGTTAAACTTCCATTAAAAGCTTACGTCATATAATAAGCTCATATACCCTTCTCTCGTCTTTGCTTATTTTGGTTGTATTTTAGAACGTAACGAAAAGCCTAAATCAATTATACCTAAGATTGTTACTAGTGGAAACAACATTGGAATAATCATACATACGATAAAACTGAGAATAGGGATCGCTTTTGCATAACCTTTTACATGCGCAAAGAAGGCTATAAATGAAAAACCTTGGAATAGGAGCAGCAATGAAAAGATGGCATATAGATTAGAAAATGCCATATACACATATGAATCTGATTCCACCTTCATAAATGTTGAAAGTAAAATAAATACTACATAATACCAGACAATGCTTTTTGGCAATCGCATATCCCTAAACTTAGGCCATGGCTCTATCGCATACTTTAATCTCTTTAAAACATTCCCCGCTATTAATACTGTAATCCAAGAATATATTAAAGAAACCATTACAAGCAAACTTGGCAGAAGAATTCGAAGCATATCACTAAATTGCCCTAATAAATCATTTTGCTCTTGGTTAATTGGCGCACCCGCTGCCTTCATTATTTTTTCACTTTGTTCCATTCCTTGTTTGAACATATCTTGCATTTCCTTAAGAAAATCTATGTTAAAAAATTGTATACTCGCTACATAAACTAGTACAAAATTAAGCAAATATACAAGCGTTCCTACCAATAATATTTCTGCTGGTCCTTTTTTCTTCTTATACATATATCCTAAAGAGATGCCTATTATGCCTGACATGAATGTATTCACAAGACTAAGTGGCGAACTAATAATGATAGTAACAAGAATCGATGCTCCAAACAGCATACATGTACTAGAAAACGGATACCTTACCATAAACAATAGAAAAGGCAATGGAAGTGCAAATATTGCAACCATACTTATAACAGGTACATACAAGAACGTTAAAAGTAAAACTGCATATACAGCTAACAAAACTGCCCCTTCTGTAATAAGCCTTGTACGTTTCATCTTTTACCTCCTATTTCTAAAAAGAAAAGCATAGCAAAATGCACAGTAGAGTCCGACTCTACTGTGCATTTCATACGCTATTATTCACCAACATATGGTAAAAGTGCCATTTGACGAGCACGTTTAATTGCAACTGTAAGTTTGCGTTGGTATTTTGCGCTTGTTCCTGTTACACGACGAGGTAAAATTTTACCACGCTCAGAAACGAAACGTTTTAATAAATCAACATCTTTATAGTCAATGCGAGTGATGCCGTTAGATGTGAAGAAACACACCTTACGACGTTTCGCACGTCCACCTTTGCGTCCTGCCATGTCTATTTCCCTCCATTCTTTGTTAAAAATAACCGATCTATACCATTAAAATGGTAAATCGTCGTCCGAAATATCAATCGGTTGACCTACATTTGAAAATGGATCGTCATTCTTCGTAAATCCAGAGTTACCAGAGTTACCAGAGTTACCTGAATTACCAGATTGACCAAATGGGTTAGAGCCTTGGTTACCGTAACCAGCTCCTGATGGTTGCTGATTGAATGAACCACGTTGCTCCCCACCGCCATTACGCGGCTCTAAAAATTGTACGCTCTCCGCAAGAACCTCTGTTACATATACACGTTTACCATCTTGTCCCTCATAATTACGAGTTTGAAGACGTCCATCTACGCCTGCTAAGCTACCTTTTTTCAAATAATTCGCCACGTTTTCTGCTTGTTTACGCCATATTACACAATTAATAAAGTCAGCTTCACGCTCACCTTGTTGATTTGCAAATGCGCGATTTACAGCTAACGTGAAAGTAGCTACCGCAACACCATTGGGCGTGTAACGTAAGTCAGGGTCCTTAGTTAAACGACCAACGAGGATAACACGATTCATCAATCGAACCACTCTCCCTATATATCTTAATTATTTTTCTTCTTCTTTAACAACGATGTGACGAAGGATATCTTCGTTGATCTTAGCTAAACGATCGAATTCTTTAACAGCTTCTGCATCAGAATTTACGTTTAAGATCATGTAGAAACCGTCACGTAAGTCGTTGATTTCGTAAGCTAAACGACGCTTACCCCACTCTTTTGTGTTAATGATTTCTGCACCATTGTTAGTTAAAACGCCTGCGAAGCGCTCAACTAAAGCTTTTTGAGCTTCTTCCTCCATGTTTGGACGGATGATGTACATGATTTCGTACTTTTTCATTACACTTTCACCTCCTTTTGGTCTAAACGGCCCATAATGGGCAAGGAGCAATTAATTATATAGTAATTACTCACGAGTTTAGATTATATCATAGTAAGTTAGATGAATCAACTAACCAATAAATAAAAAACTTGGCAAACATATGATATATTTGCCAAGTTTATATCCCTATTTTTCCTAGGAAATATAAAATTACACGTTAAAGCGGAAGTGCATAACATCTCCATCTTTTACGATATACTCTTTTCCTTCTAAACGTACTTTTCCAGCTTCTTTAGCTGCTGTCATAGAACCGTTCTCCATTAAATCAGCATATGAAACTGTTTCAGCACGAATAAATCCACGTTCAAAGTCTGTATGAATAACACCAGCACATTGTGGTGCCTTCATACCTTTCTTAAACGTCCATGCACGTACTTCTTGTACACCAGCTGTGAAATAAGTAGCTAAGCCTAATAAATCGTATGCAGCACGAATCAGCTGATCTAAACCTGATTCTTCAATGCCTAACTCTTCAAGGAATACTTTTTTCTCTTCCTCATCTAACTCAGCAATTTCTGATTCAATTTTTGCACAAACAACAATTACTTGTGAATTTTCATTTGCCGCAAATTCTTTTACCATCTGCACATATTCATTTTCAGATGGATCCATGATATCATCTTCACTTACGTTTGCTACATAAAGCATCTCTTTCGTCGTAAGCAAATGAAGACCTTTAACAATTTTCATTTGTTCTTCTGTAAACTCAACAGTACGAGCTGGTTTTCCCGCTTCAAATGCTTCTTTTAAGCGAACTAAAATTTCGTGCTCATATACTGCTTCTTTATCCTTTTGTCTTGCTAATTTCGCTACACGTTCAATACGTTTATCAACAGATTCTAAATCTGCTAAAATTAGCTCTAAATTGATTGTTTCAATATCATCAATTGGATCTACTTTTCCTGAAACGTGTGTAATATTTTCATCCTCAAAACAACGAACAACTTGGCAAATTGCGTCTACTTGGCGAATATGAGATAAGAATTTGTTTCCTAATCCTTCACCTTTACTTGCACCTTTTACGATACCTGCGATATCAGTAAATTCAAATACAGTTGGAACAGTTTTTTTCGGTTCTACTAGTTCCGTTAATTTATTTAAGCGTTCATCTGGTACTTCTACAATCCCTACGTTCGGATCAATTGTACAGAATGGATAGTTTGTAGATTCTGCTCCCGCTTGTGTAATTGCATTAAATAATGTTGATTTCCCTACGTTAGGTAAACCAACAATCCCAGCCGTTAATCCCATATTTTTCACTCCTATGTCTCAATCTTCCATCATTATAGATAGTAACGAATAAAATGACAAGTTCCCTAAAAGTTCAAAAAAGTAACAGCTGCCTGGAGCAGCTGTTACTTTTTCTCTATTCTTCATGCTTTACAAGAATTTTTTTCACCTTGCGATCAAACTCTCTTCGAGGAATCATTACCGAATGGCCACATCCCTCGCACTTAACGCGGATATCCATTCCCATACGAATAATTTTCCAACGATTTGCACCACATGGATGGGCCTTCTTCATTTCCACAACATCGTACAAGTTATATTGCTTTTGCTCCACTCTCTAAACCCCTCTCACAACTAATTTGCTTTCTCACTAACCATTTCTTCACGATTATATAAGACCATACGTGGATATGGAATTTCAATGCCATGTAAATCAAGACGATTTTTAATCTCTTTACGAAGGGCTCTAGCAATAGCCATATGTTTCATTGGTTCTACTTCAGAGACAACACGTAGTACAACTTCAGATGCAGCAAGTGTTTGAATTCCTAATAATTCTGGTTTTGCTACCATTTCTTCATATCTTTCAGGTAATTCCTCTAATAAATCTTCAATTACCTGTTCTGCTCGTGCTATATCACCTTCATAGGAAATTGATATATCAACAAAAGCTACACTATTACTAATGGAAAAGTTCGTTACTTGCGTAATACCACCATTTGGCAAAATATGAATTTCCCCTGTCCAGCTTTTTATCTTTGTTGTACGTAATCCAATTTCTAAAACTACACCTTCAAATTGACCGATACGAACATGGTCACCTACCGAAAACTGATCTTCTAATAAAATAAACAATCCTGTAATAACATCTTTTACTAAGCTTTGAGCACCAAAACCGACTGCTAAACCGATTACCCCAGCCCCAGCTAGTAAACCTGATGCATTAATGTTAAATACGCCTAAAATCGCTATTAACATTATGAACATAACAACGTATGCCACAATGTTTTCAAGCAATTTCGCTACTGTAACTGTACGACGCTCTGAGATTTGAATTGGTGAACGACTTCCCATACGGAATGCATTTCTTACAATTGCTCTAGCAATACGTACTACTACTGCACCAAGTACTAAAATTATCAATATTTTTAATGTTGCCATTCCGACATAAGCCCAACGATCTGAATCTAATAAATATCTCTTGGTAGCTTCGAATCCTTGTGTTAATACATCCATATACTTCTACCTCTCCGATAAAAATTTCTTTTTCATTCATTCTTTATTGTATCAGAAGTTTTCTCCATTTCTGAAAAAAAATTTATTGCTGTATTTGCATTTGTTCACTTTGATTCAGGTATAAAATGTAATGAATATATATATACTAGTACTATTATTTCCTGTTTTATAAACGGCTTGCAAAAATAAAGAACTTATAATTTTCCATATTACATTTTTTTCAATAAAACTTTACAGTGAATCATAAAATTTATCAGAAGGATGGATGATTCATGAATATAGGGAATTTCCGCTTACCTTTTTTTGAAAAAGAATCACAAAATATTATGCATCACGATTTAGAGGCTTGTACAACAATTAGTGATTTTCTTCTCTCACATATACCTATTAGTCAAAATACCCCCCTCAGCCTAATTTGCATAGGAACAGATCGTTCAACCGGTGACGCCCTTGGCCCACTAGTCGGATCTAAACTAGAACAAATGAACATTCAAAATTTCCACGTATTCGGCACACTTGATGAACCAATCCATGCGTTAAATCTCGAAGATAAAATTCAGAATATACAAACTTTAATTCCTGATTCTTTTATTATTGCCATTGATGCTTGTCTTGGAAAATCACAAAGTATCGGTTCCATAACTGTTGGTGAAGGACCTAGTAAACCTGGTGCAGCAATGAACAAAAAGTTACCTGCAATTGGCGAGCTACACATACATGGTATCGTAAATTTAAATGGTTTCATGGAATTTTTTGTCTTGCAAAATACAAGATTAAGCCTCGTTATGAAAATGGCGGACGTTATTGCCCAAAGTATAAAGGAAACAGATCAGAAATTATCCGTATTAAAAAAGGCAAACCATCTATAAATAAAAAGATGGTTTGCTTTTCAGTTTTCCCCAGATAATAATTCTAAAATGCGATTTAAATCTTCCTTATCGAAAAATTCTATTTCAATTTTCCCTTTTTCTTTCTTTGTTTCTTTAATTTTTACACCTGTTCCAAACTTTTCTCTTAACAATGTTTCGCGCTCTTCGAAAAATATATTCCGCTCTCGCTTCACTGTCTTTGTTTCACGTGAAACGCGTTGATGAATCTGTTGAACAATTTGCTCTAGCTGTCTAACATTCAATCCTTCTTTTTCAATACGCTTTAATAAAGACTTTAGCTGTTCTTCATCTTTTATTGTAAGTAATGTCCGTCCATGTGCCATGGATAGACTTCCATTCGCAATCATTTCTTGAACAAATAAAGGAAGTGTAAGCAACCGAACATAATTAGCAATATATGGCCTACTTTTTCCAAGGCGCTTTGCTAATTGCTCTTGAGTTACATTCAACTCATCCATTAGCATTTGATATGCCAAAGCTTCTTCCATTGGATTTAAATCTTCACGTTGTAGATTTTCTAACAAAGCAAACTCCATCATTTGCTGTTCATTTAATTCTCGAACGACAGCTGGCACCTTTTCAAGGCATGCTTCTTTTGCAGCACGGTATCTACGTTCACCAGCAACGATTTCGTATCCTTTAATACTTTTCCTTACGATTAAAGGCTGTAAAATACCATGTTCTTTAATAGATGCTGCCAGTTCTTGAATAGCTTCTTTTTGAAAGTTTTTACGCGGTTGGTAGGGGTTTGGCCTTAATTCAGTTAGTGCAATTTCCTGAATTTTTTCTTCCTCTCTCACATCTAAATCTGGAAAAAAAGCATTAATCCCTCTTCCTAATCCTTTAGCCACCAGCAATCACTTCCTCTGCTAAATCTATATACACTTCTGCACCTCTTGATTTAGCATCATACTGCATAATTGGTTTTCCATGACTTGGTGCTTCACTCAAACGAACATTGCGCGGAATAATAGAACGATATACTTTATCTCGAAAATATTTCTTCACTTCATCTATAACTTGAATCCCTAAATTTGTACGTGCATCTAGCATCGTTAATAGTACACCTTGAATTGCTAAATTTTTATTTAAATGCTTTTGTACAAGTCGAACTGTATTCAGTAATTGACTCAATCCTTCCAATGCGTAGTATTCACACTGAACTGGAATAATAACAGAATCTGCTGCCGTTAGTGCATTAATTGTTAATAAGCCTAAAGATGGGGGACAATCAATAATAATATAATCATATTCATTACGGATTGGCTGCAAGGCCCTTTGTAAACGAACTTCCCGGGAAATGGTCGGTACCAGTTCAATTTCAGCACCTGCCAATTGAATTGTAGCAGGTAGAACATCTAAATTTTCAGTTGCGGTTTTTTGTATAACCCCTTGAACATCAGCATCTTCCACAAGAACATTATAAATACATTGATCTAATTCCGACTTTTCAATTCCTACACCTGTCGTTGCGTTCCCCTGAGCATCAATGTCAATAAGCAATACTTTTTTTCCTACCTGTGCCAATCCAGCTCCTAGGTTAACAGACGTTGTTGTTTTCCCTACACCGCCTTTTTGATTAGCAATAGCAATGATTTTTCCCATGATGTCACCTACTTTCAACCTTTCTGTCTTATTCTGAAAATAATTATGTTTATTGTAACATGAAATGAAAATTTTTCTTTTGCATCCTTATTAAACTTCAAAATTTATTCCAAAACTCCTTCTTCATTTAAGAAGAAAAATATAGGAAAAGAGATCTCTCCAAAGGATGAGATCTCTTTCAAATATGAATTATTTTTTTTTAGGAATCTTAATTGTGATCTGATAGTACTCATCAAATTCTTCTTCTTCAGAGTTTACTTTCAGTCCACTATTTGTAACCATTTGTAGCGATTGTCTAATTGTATTCATTGCAATTCGCATATCACGACTTACCGCTTTCTGTTTTGCCTTTCGCTTTGGTTTTACTTCTTCCAATAGCTTAGCAATGCGTTCCTCAGTCTGTTTTACATTCAATTGTTTTTCTACAATTTCTTGTAAAACTTTCAACTGTAATTCTTCATTTTTTAAAGGAATAAGGGCACGGGCATGACGTTCTGTAATACTCTTTTCTAGCAATGCTCGTTTAATTTCTTCAGGCAACTTTAATAATCGCAACTTATTTGCGATTGTTGATTGTCCTTTTCCGAGCCTCTGCGCTAATGCCTCTTGTGTTAAATTATGTAACTCAATTAGCTTTTGATAAGCAACAGCCTCTTCAATTGCTGTTAATTCCTCACGTTGCAAGTTCTCAATGAGAGCAACAGAAGCTGTTTCCGTATCATTTAAATTTTTAATAATCGCTGGAACTTTTTCCCACCCTAATTTCGTTGCAGCACGAAAACGTCTTTCCCCGGCAATAATTTCATACTTATCTTCTTCATATTTCCTGATAACAATTGGTTGAATGAGTCCATGTGTACGAATGGTCAACGCAAGTTCATCAATACGCGCGGCATCAAAAACTGTACGTGGTTGATAGCGATTGGGAATGATATTTGCTATCGGAATTTCTTGTATTTCTTCATGTATCTTTTTATCTATTTCTTCATGGCTTTCGTTTTGTAATTCGAATTCGCTCTCTTTATCTCCAAAGCCAAATAAACGAGAAAACGTATTTTTCATACATATTCCACCACCTTTGGGCCTATTGAATGTCCTACACAGAAATGTTTCCTATGAAACATTTACGTTTTCATTTATATAATTTAATCTTACGTCTAATAAGATTTATTTTTCAATAGGTAATTTATTGGGTGTCCCTGGCTTACGCGGATATTTCTTTGGTGTTTTGCGCTTTTTCACGATTGCTAAAATATTACGTTCACTTTCTTCAAATGGTAATTGGAAAGTAGAAATCTCTTTTAGTTCACCGCCAAGTATTTCTAAAGCATACTTACCATTTTCAATCTCTTCGTTGGCAGCTGCACCTTTCATAGCGATAAATGTCCCACCTACTTTTACAAGAGGTAAACATAACTCACTCAATACAGAAAGACGTGCTACCGCACGCGCCATCACGATATCAAATGATTCACGTACACCTTCTTTTTTCCCAAATGTTTCAGCACGATCATGACAAAACGCAACATCACTTAGCTCTAATTTTTGGGCTAAATGATTTAAAAAATTGATACGTTTTTGCAATGAATCTACAATCGTTACTTTTAAATGCGGGAAACAAATTTTCAATGGAATACTTGGAAATCCTGCTCCCGCACCGACATCACAAATAGAAAATGGCTTTGAAAAATCATTATAAAAAGCAGCTGTAATCGAGTCAAAAAAGTGTTTTAAATACACTTCTTCTTTCTCTGTAATAGCTGTTAAATTCATTTTCTCATTCCATTCTACTAATGTTTCAAAGTAGATTTTAAATTGCTCTAATTGCCTAGGAGAAAGGTTAATTCCTCTTTCTCCTAGCATAGATTGAAATTGTTCTATGTTCATCTTGCCATATCTCCTTATTATTTATTGGTTCGATACTCGCGCAATTTTTCCTTGTTCAATATACACAAGTAAAATGGAAATATCAGCTGGATTTACTCCGGAAATACGGGATGCTTGCCCCATAGAAAGAGGACGAACATCTTTTAATTTTTGTCTTGCTTCAGAAGCGATTCCAGAAATCGCATCATAATCAATATCAACAGGAATCTTTTTGCTTTCCATTTTCTTCATACGTTCTACTTGTTGTAAGGATTTTTCAATATATCCTTCATACTTAATTTGAATTTCTACCTGCTCTGCAATTTCATCGTGTATTTCCACTTCACTCGGCGCAAGAATACGAATATGTTCATACGTCATTTCCGGACGACGTAGTAAGTCACTTGCACGTATTCCATCCTTTAATTCACTTCCACCAACACTGCGAATTAATTCTTGCACTTCAGGACGTGGTTTAATAATAATGCTTTCTAAACGTAATTTTTCTTGTTCAATCTGTTCCTTTTTCACAGTAAAACGCCCGTAACGCTCTTCTGGAATTAAGCCAATTTCGTGGCCAATTTCTGTTAAACGAAGATCGGCATTATCATGACGCAATAATAGACGGTATTCAGCACGGGATGTTAAAAGACGATATGGTTCGTTTGTCCCTTTTGTCACAAGATCATCAATTAAAACACCAATATAAGCATCTGAACGACCTAAAATAACCTCTTTCTTCCCTAGAGAGCGGCATGCTGCGTTAATCCCGGCCATAATTCCTTGTCCTGCTGCTTCTTCGTAACCAGACGTACCGTTAATTTGACCTGCTGTATATAAATTTTTAATTTTTTTCGTCTCCAGTGTCGGCCACAACTGAGTTGGCACAATTGCATCATATTCGATCGCATAACCTGTACGCATCATCTCAACATTCTCTAAACCAGGAATCGTTTTAAGCATTTCACGCTGGACATCTTCCGGTAAACTTGTTGACAAACCTTGTACATATACTTCCTGTGTATTACGACCTTCCGGCTCTAAGAAAATTTGATGACGCGGTTTATCGTTAAATCGCACCACTTTATCTTCAATTGAAGGACAGTAACGTGGACCTGTTCCTTTAATCATACCAGAATACATAGCTGAACGATGCAAGTTTCGATCAATTAAACGATGTGTCTCTTCACTTGTATATGTTAACCAACATGGAATTTGATCCATAATAAATTTTGTAGTTTCAAAAGAAAATGCACGTGGTTTTTCATCACCCGGTTGAATTTCCGTTTTACTATAATCAATTGTATTGCTATTCACACGAGGAGGCGTACCTGTTTTAAATCTGACAAGATCAAAGCCAAGTTCCTCTAGATGCTCAGATAATGTGATAGATGGTTGCTGATTATTCGGACCACTTGAGTATTTTAAATCGCCCATGATAATCTCACCACGTAGGAATGTACCCGTTGTAATTACAACTGTTTTCGCTGTATATTCAGCACCTGATTGTGTAATTACACCTTTACATACATCATCCTCAACAATTAGACGCTCTACCATTCCTTGACGTAATGTTAAATTTGGCGTTTCTTCAATTGTTTTCTTTAATTCGTGTTGATATGAAAATTTATCCGCTTGTGCACGAAGAGCGCGCACAGCTGGACCTTTTCCCGTGTTTAACATACGCATTTGGATGTGAGTTTTATCAATGTTTCGTCCCATCTCACCGCCTAATGCATCAATCTCACGTACAACAATCCCTTTCGCTGGTCCACCAACAGAAGGGTTACATGGCATAAAAGCAACCATATCTAAATTAATTGTTAACATTAATGTTTTTGAGCCCATTCGTGCTGCTGCAAGCCCAGCTTCACATCCTGCATGACCTGCACCGATTACTATGACATCGTAAGAACCGGCATTGTATCCCATTATTATTCCTCCTAAAATTATCTATCCTTCTAAAACAGCTATATGTTATTTTCCTAAACAAAATTGAGAAAATAATTGGTCGATTAAGCTTTCATGAACAGTATCACCAGTAATTTCACCAAGGATTTCCCACGTTCTTGTTAGATCGATTTGAACCATATCAATTGGCACACCGTTCTCTATTGCCTCAATAGCATCTCCAATTGTCTTTTCCGCTTGTGTTAATAAACCGATATGTCTCGCATTAGAAACATACGTCATATCTGCTGACTCAATTGTTCCTTCAAAGAATAGATCTGCTATCGCTTTTTCTAGCTCATCCACACCTTTTTCTTCAATTAGCGACGTTGTGATCATACGATTTTTACCTGCTAATTCTGTAACACGTTTCATATCAATTTGCTTTGGTAAATCCGTTTTATTTACAATGACAATAAAGTCTTTTCCTCGCACTGCACGGAATAAGTCTTCATCTTCATTTGTTAATGCTTCACTATAGTTTACTACAATTAGAACTAAATCAGCCTGTCCCATCATTTCTTTTGATCGTTCTACACCGATTCGTTCAACAATATCTTCAGTTTCACGGATTCCCGCCGTATCAATAAGTTTAAGTGGCACACCACGCACATTGACATACTCTTCAATTACATCGCGCGTTGTTCCTGCTATATCTGTCACAATCGCCTTTTTCTCTTGCACGAGACTATTTAATAACGAGGATTTCCCAACGTTCGGTCTTCCGATAATTGCTGTTGCAATTCCTTCTCGTAAAATTTTCCCTTGCTTAGATGTCTCCAATATTTTTTTAATTTCACCGCGAACATGTGTGGCTTTTTCAATTAAAATATTGTGCGTCATTTCTTCGACATCATCGTATTCTGGATAATCTATATTTACTTCTACATGAGCTAATGTTTCTAAAATTTCCTGACGAAGGCGACCGATTAATTTAGATAATCGCCCTTCCATTTGATTCATTGCTACGTTCATCGCTCGATCTGTTTTCGCACGAATCAAATCCATTACAGCTTCTGCTTGCGATAAGTCAATACGCCCATTTAAAAATGCACGCTTTGTAAATTCACCCGGTTCTGCCAAACGCACTCCTTGAGCCAAAATAAGTTGTAATACTTTATTTACAGAAACAAGACCACCGTGACAATTGATCTCTACAATATTTTCACGCGTAAATGTCCTTGGCGCTCGCATAATCGATACCATTACCTCTTCGATAACTTGATCTGTATCTAAATCAACAATATGACCGTAGTGAATCGTATGAGAAGAAACTGCCGTTAAATCTTTCCCTTTAAAAATGCGATTGACCTTTTCAATCGCATCCTCTCCACTTACTCGAACAATGGCAATTGCCCCTTCTCCAAGTGCCGTGGAAATTGCAGCAATTGTATCAAAATCCATGTCCTTTCACCTCACTTGCTTATTTCTCTCTATTTCAACATGATTTTTTCTTTCACTAAACTATTAGGATACCATAACGAACCTATCTACAAAAGAATAATAACTCATTTTATTATGTCCTCATGTAAAAAACACTAAACTTATTCACAGTGGATAAGTTTAGTGTTTTTTAGTTATCCACAATCTATTTTTCATAAATTAACAAGAAAAAAACCGGTACTCGAATGAGTAACCGGTTATTTGGAAGATATTACAACATGTCGATGTGGTTCTTTCCCTTCGGAAGTTGTAATTACATTTGGATGATTGGACAATGCTTGATGAATAATTTTTCTCTCAAAAGAAGGCATTGGTTCTAACACAACATTTTTTTTAGTTACCGTGACCTGTTTTGCTAATCGATAAGAAAGCGATTCTAACGTATCTTTTCTCTTACTACGATAGTTTTCAGCATCAATTGTGATACCAATATATTGCTTTGTACTGCGATTCGCAACAAGTTTTGTTAAATATTGTAAAGAATTTAATGTATGTCCTCTTTTTCCGATCAATACCCCTACATCTTTTCCAAAAAGTGTAAACTCAATTTCTCGACCCTTTACATTTTTCGTAATCATCACATCCACACCCATTTCCTGAACAACACTTTGTAAGTATTGCTCAGCTTCTTGAATGGGATCTTTCTTCATAACAACTTCCACGATAGCTGGACGATTCCCTATAAAACCTAGAAATCCTCTCTTTCCCTCATCAATCACATTCACGTCTACTTGATCCCTTGAAACTTTTAATTGTCTTAAAGCATCTTGTACTGCCAGCTCGACTGTTTGTCCTTTAGCAGTAATTATACTCACTTGCTTGATCCTCCTGCCTTACTAGCCTTAATTTCAGGCCCTTTGATCATATACATTTGAGCGATACCAAAGATGTTACCAACTACCCAATATAGTGATAATGCTGCTGGGAAGTTAATTGCAAAGACTAAAATCATGATTGGCATAAGCCAAATCATCATTGCCATTTGTGGATTTTGTCCAGCAGTACCTGCCATTGCAAGTTTTTGCTGAATAAATGTTGTGATTGCCGCAACAATTGGAAGGATATAGTACGGATCCGCATGTCCTAAATCAAACCATAAGAAGCTATGTTGCTTAATCTCTGCCGTCCTCATAATTGCATGGTAAAATGCGAATAAAATTGGCATTTGAATAAAAATTGGTAAACAACCCGCTAATGGATTTACACCGTGTGTTTTATACAACTGCATCATTTCTTGTTGTAACTTTTGCTGCGTCGCTTGGTCTTTAGAACTATATTTCTCTTTTAACTTCGCCATTTCTGGTTGCAATGCTTGCATTGCCTTCGTACTCTTCGTCTGCTTAATCATTAATGGTAACAATGCAAAACGAATGATAAGAGTTGTGACAACAATCGCTAAACCATAATTACTACCAAATAAGTTTGCAAAATACGTGATTAACTGAGAAAGCGGGTATACGAAATATTCATTCCAGATCCCTGTACTTTTCGGTGTAATCGGCTGATTCGTTTCATTACAGCCAGTAGCAATTGCCATTAAAGCAATAACCATGACTAGTAAGCCTATCTTTTTTTTCACAGCCTGCTCCTCCTTGTTTCGGTATGTATATAGTGTAATTCATTTTCCTTTTCCTACGCTACTTGTTTGTTATTTTAATACCAGAACGCTTAAAAGCATGAATTAAGCTTTTCTTCAATTGTTCGTATGTCATATCTGCACAAGGCTTCCTTGCTATTATAACAAAATCTTTTCCAGAATCTATCTCATCTTTTAATTCTGCAATCGATTGGCGAATCATACGCTTAATTCGATTACGTACTACTGCATTTCCTAACTTTTTGCTAACGGAAAGACCAATGCGAAAGTATGATTGCTCCGCTTTTTCAAGCTGATAGACCACAAACTGACGATTTGCATTTGATTTTCCATTTTGAAAAACAGCCTGAAATTCATCATTTTTCTTTATACGATTTTTTTTCTTCATATCAATTGACACTCCTGTATTTCATCAGCGGAAATTCATTATTACTAGAAAAAAAGACCACTGAACGATCAGTGGTCTACGCAGATAATACTTTTCTTCCTTTACGACGACGAGCTGCTAGCACTTTACGTCCGTTCGCTGTGCTCATACGGCTGCGGAAACCATGTACTTTGCTGCGCTTACGTTTATTTGGTTGGTAAGTTCTTTTCATTATATGACACCTCCCTGAGGAATATCTGTTAAAGACAGTCTTATAAATTATAGTTACTCAACTAGGAAAATGTCAATGGTTCTCTAAATTTTCATCAAATATTCATTTTGAACCTATTCACAATTTATTTCACAGCTGTTTTATTTCTTTGTGGATAATATATTTTTCATTTTTTTGTATCCACAAATTATTTTTTCACTTTTACACAGTATATCGTATTGTGGACAAGTTTATTCCACAAGGTATTGATTTTGTGGATAACTTTCTGAAATTCATTGCTAACGCTATCTTTTTTTGATATTATAGTTGTGTTTTCACCTTGAACAAGTTTTCCACAAGTTTAGTTTATCCACAAATTGTGCATAACATGTGGACAGTTATAATCACATGTGGGTAAATAGTTGTCCACATTTGTGTTTTTTGTCGAAAACTCTATCTCGTATACAAACGACGTTTTTAGGTTTTAAAATACGTTTCGTATAAATATACATTTCGTTATTTTGAGGTTGTACAATTGTTGCACAACCTTATTCTTTTACCATCTTTGTAAAGGAGGGACACCTTTGGAAAATATCTCTGATTTATGGAATAGTGCTTTGAAAGAACTCGAAAAAAAGGTCAGTAAACCAAGTTATGAGACATGGTTGAAATCAACCAAGGCACATGCTTTGAAAAAAGATATATTAACGATTACAGCTCCGAATGAATTTGCTCGTGACTGGCTAGAATCTCATTATTCAGAACTAATTTCAGAAACACTTTATGATTTAACAGGAGCAAAACTAGAAATTCGCTTTATTATTCCCCAAAGTCAAACTGAAGAGGAGATTGACTATCCTCCTGCTAAAAAGAAAAGAATAAATGATGAGTCTAATCACTTACCACAGAGCATGTTAAATCCAAAATACACGTTTGATACATTTGTTATTGGCTCTGGGAACCGTTTTGCTCATGCAGCTTCATTAGCAGTTGCTGAAGCACCAGCAAAAGCATATAACCCGCTATTTATTTATGGGGGAGTTGGGCTTGGAAAAACACACCTAATGCATGCAATTGGTCATTATGTCATTGAACATAATCCGAATGCTAAGGTTGTTTATTTATCATCAGAAAAATTTACAAATGAATTTATTAACTCTATTCGTGATAATAAAGCTGTCGATTTCCGTAATAAATACCGTAATGTCGATGTCTTGCTTATAGATGATATTCAATTTCTTGCTGGAAAAGAACAAACACAAGAAGAGTTCTTCCATACATTTAATGCGCTACATGAAGAAAGCAAGCAAATTGTAATCTCAAGCGATCGACCGCCAAAAGAGATCCCGACATTAGAAGATCGCCTTCGCTCCCGTTTTGAGTGGGGACTTATTACAGATATTACACCGCCAGATTTAGAGACGAGAATTGCGATTTTACGAAAAAAAGCGAAAGCGGAAGGCCTTGACATCCCAAATGAAGTCATGCTCTATATCGCAAATCAAATCGACTCAAACATTCGTGAACTAGAAGGTGCACTTATTCGAGTTGTTGCTTATTCATCTTTAATTAATAAAGATATTAATGCGGATTTAGCTGCCGAAGCACTTAAAGATATTATTCCAAATTCTAAACCAAAGATTATTTCTATTTATGATATTCAAAAAGCCGTTGGAGATGTTTTTCAAGTTAAACTAGAAGATTTTAAAGCAAAAAAACGCACAAAATCAGTCGCATTTCCTCGCCAAATTGCAATGTATCTATCACGTGAGTTAACAGATTCATCTTTACCTAAAATTGGTGAAGAATTTGGTGGACGTGACCACACAACAGTCATCCATGCGCACGAAAAAATTTCAAAACTATTAAAAACTGATACACAACTACAAAAACAAGTTGAGGAAATCAATGATATTTTAAAGTAGTAGCTGAATAGTGTGAATAACTTCCCTTGTTTTACACACAGTCTATCCACATGTAGATAGACTGTTTTTCCGTCTCTAAATGGAGTTATCCACATATCCACAAGCCCTATTACTATTACTACTATTTTTTTATATTTATTAAATAAATAAAATCTTATACTTGCCGGAGGTTTTCGCTATGCGTTTTACAATTCAAAAAGACTATCTTGTAAGAAGTGTACAAGATGTAATGAAGGCCGTTTCCTCTCGTACAACTATTCCCATACTTACAGGAATTAAAGTTGTAGTAACTGAAGAAGGTGTTACATTGACAGGAAGCGATGCTGATATTTCGATTGAATCTTTTATTCCAGTTGAAGAAAATGGAAAAGAAATTGTTGAAATTGCACAATCGGGGAGCATTGTTTTACAAGCAAAATATTTTAGTGAGATCGTAAAAAAATTACCAAAAGACACAGTAGAAATCTCTGTGGGAAATCATTTTATGACAAAAATAAAATCTGGAAAGTCAGAGTTTAATCTAAATGGTTTAGATGCTGCTGAATATCCATTATTACCGCAAATTGAAGAACATCATGTATTTAAAATCCCGACAGATTTACTAAAACATATGATTCGTCAAACTGTATTTGCGGTTTCAAGTTCTGAAACTCGTCCGATCTTGACAGGTGTAAACTGGAAAGTGTATAACAGTGAACTGACTTGTATTGCAACAGATAGTCACAGGTTAGCACTTCGTAAAGCGAAGATTGAAGGTCATACAATTTCTGATGAATTTCAAGCGAATGTTGTTATCCCTGGTAAGAGTTTAAATGAATTGAGCAAAATTCTAGATGAGTCTGAAGAAATGGTGGATATTGTCATTACGGAGTATCAAGTATTATTCCGAACTAAACATTTATTATTCTTCTCAAGGTTGTTAGAAGGGAATTACCCGGATACAACACGTTTAATTCCGGCAGAAAGTAAAACCGACATATTTGTAAATACAAAAGAGTTTTTACAAGCAATTGATCGTGCTTCTTTACTAGCAAGAGATGGTCGCAATAATGTTGTGAAATTATCGACGTTAGAACAACAAATGCTGGAACTTTCTTCAAATTCACCAGAAATCGGAAAAGTAGTAGAGGAAGTTCAATGTGAAAAAATAGAAGGGGAAGAATTAAAAATCTCCTTTAGTGCAAAATATATGATGGATGCATTAAAAGCGTTAGACAGTACAGAAATTAAAATTAGTTTTACTGGAGCGATGAGACCATTCTTAATTCGTACAGTAAATGATGATTCTATCATCCAATTAATTTTACCAGTTCGTACTTACTAAGCGAGAGTGAGGGTTACTAGTTCGAATATGCTAGTGGCCCTTATTTGATTTTCGGGGTATTACTTTCCTAATGAGGGTTTATTTAGTACAATGAAAGAATGAACACTTTCAGAAAGTGAGCGATTTTATGAAACGTATTAAGATTTCAACTGAGTATATTACACTGGGACAATTTTTAAAGTTAGCTGATGTAATTGATACAGGCGGTGCTGTTAAATGGTTCTTACAAGAATACGAAGTGTATGTCAATCAAGAGCTTGAAAATAGAAGAGGCCGAAAGTTGTATGCAAATGATATTGTTGAAATTCCGGGAAACGGAACATTTCAAGTTCAAGCATAAAGGGGGAGCCCTTTGTATATTAAAGAATTACAATTAAAAAATTATCGCAATTATGAATATCTGGATCTCTCCTTTGAGGATAAAGTGAATGTAATTATTGGTGAAAATGCTCAAGGGAAAACGAATTTGATGGAAGCTATTTATGTATTAGCGATGGCCAAGTCTCATCGAACTTCGAACGATCGTGAACTTATCCGGTGGGATGAGGATTATGGTAAAATAAAAGGTAGATTACAAAGGCGAAACAGTTCCTTGTCTTTAGAATTAAATATTTCTAAAAAAGGGAAAAAGGCAAAATTAAATCAGCTAGAACAACAAAGGTTAAGCCAATATATTGGTGAAATGAATGTTGTTATGTTTGCCCCAGAAGATTTAAATCTTGTAAAAGGAAGCCCTCAAGTACGAAGACGCTTTTTAGATATGGAACTTGGACAAATAGCTCCTGTCTATTTGTATGAGTTAAGTCAATATCAAAAAGTGCTCACGCAGCGAAATCACTTGCTTAAAAAAATGCAAGGGAATAGTAAAAATGAGGAAACGATGTTGGATGTATTTACACTGCAACTCATTGAACATGGTACAAAAATTTTGCAAAAACGTTTTGAGTTTCTGCATTTATTACAAGAATGGGCTGCTCCAATCCATCGTGGCATTAGTAGGGGATTAGAGGAACTAGAAATAGTCTATAAACCGAGCGTAGATGTATCAGAATCAATGGATTTGTCGAAAATAAAAGAAGTATACTATGAAAGTTTTCAATCTGTGAAACAACGTGAAATTTTCCGTGGTACAACTTTAATTGGTCCTCATCGTGACGATTTACAATTCTTCGTTAATGATAAAAATGTTCAAGTCTTTGGTTCACAAGGGCAACAACGAACAACCGCACTTTCCCTAAAGTTAGCTGAAATTGAATTGATTTATTCAGAGGTTAAAGAATATCCAATCCTCTTATTAGATGATGTGTTATCAGAGTTAGATGATTATCGTCAATCACATCTTTTAAATACAATTCAAGGAAAAGTGCAAACATTTGTGACAACGACAAGTGTCGACGGAATTGAACACAAAACATTAAAGCAAGCGAAAACAATTCATGTAACGAACGGCACGGTAGATTGTGAAATAGACAGAACATAATTTCTGTTTAAATGGAAAAGTAGGTGATCTTTGTGTCAATGGAACAAAAGCAAATGCAGGAAAATTCATATGATGAAAGTCAAATACAGGTGCTTGAGGGACTGGAAGCAGTTCGAAAACGCCCGGGTATGTATATTGGATCTACAAGTGGGAAGGGTCTTCATCACCTTGTATGGGAAATTGTAGATAATAGTATTGATGAAGCATTAGCAGGATACTGTGATGAAATTAATGTTAGCATCGAAGAAGATAATAGTATTCGTGTGACGGATAATGGTCGTGGTATTCCAGTTGGTATACAAGAAAAAATGGGACGTCCTGCTGTAGAGGTTATTATGACTGTACTCCACGCAGGTGGTAAATTTGGCGGTGGCGGTTATAAAGTTTCCGGCGGTTTACATGGTGTGGGTGCATCTGTTGTAAATGCTCTATCAACAGAGTTAGAAGTATTTGTACATCGTGAAGGTAAAATTCATTATCAAAAGTATGAACGAGGTATCCCAGCTGCAGATTTAAAGGTAATTGGTGAAACAGATCATACAGGAACAATAACTCGTTTCAAGCCAGATCCAGAAATTTTTAAAGAAACTACAGAATACGATTTTGATACATTAGCAACACGTATGCGTGAACTAGCATTTTTAAATCGTAATATTAAATTGATAATTGAAGATAAACGCGAAAATAAGCAGAAGAAAGAGTTCCATTATGAAGGTGGAATTAAATCTTATGTTGAGCATTTAAACCGCTCGAAGCAACCGATTCATGAAGAACCTGTATATGTAGAGGGTTCGAAAGATGAAATTCAAGTTGAAGTTTCTCTTCAATATAACGAAGGTTATACAAACAATATTTATTCATTTACGAATAATATTCATACGTATGAAGGCGGTACACATGAGGTTGGTTTCAAGACTGCCCTAACGCGTGTAATAAATGATTATGGACGAAAAAATAACATCTTAAAAGATGCTGATAGTAACCTAACAGGTGAAGATGTACGTGAAGGACTAACAGCGATTGTTTCCATCAAACATCCGAATCCACAGTTTGAGGGACAAACGAAAACAAAACTTGGAAATAGTGAAGCGAGAACGATTACAGAATCTGTTTTCTCAGAAGCGTTCGAAAAGTTTTTACTTGAGAATCCAAATGTTGCTCGTAAGATTGTGGATAAAGGAACAATGGCAGCACGTGCACGTGTAGCAGCGAAGAAGGCACGTGAATTAACACGCCGAAAGAGTGCGCTGGAAGTATCTAGTTTGCCAGGGAAGCTTGCAGACTGTTCTTCTAAAGATCCTTCGATTAGTGAAATTTACATCGTAGAGGGAGATTCTGCAGGAGGTTCTGCAAAACAAGGACGCGATCGCCACTTTCAAGCGATTTTACCACTTAAGGGTAAAATTATTAACGTTGAAAAGGCACGATTAGATAAGATTTTATCTAATGATGAAGTACGTACGATTATCACAGCGATTGGTACAAATATCGGTGGGGATTTTGATATTGAAAAAGCTCGCTATCATAAAGTTATTATTATGACCGATGCCGATGTTGATGGCGCGCATATTCGTACTCTATTATTAACGTTCTTCTATCGTTATATGCGTCAAATCATTGAACATGGTTATATATATATTGCACAACCACCATTGTTTAAAGTGCAACAAGGGAAAAAGATTCAATATGCTTATAACGATAAAGAGCTTGAAAAGATATTAGCAGAGTTACCAGATCACCCAAAACCTGGTATTCAGCGTTACAAAGGTCTTGGGGAAATGAATCCGACTCAATTATGGGAAACGACAATGGATCCAGAAGTACGTTCATTACTTCAAGTTTCTCTGCAAGATGCAATTGAAGCAGATGAAACGTTTGAAATTTTAATGGGTGATAAAGTAGAGCCACGTCGTAACTTTATCCAAGAAAATGCAAAATACGTGAAAAACCTTGATATTTAAGTAAGTAATGACAGGAATCTAAGCATTCCTGTCTTCTACATATAAATCAATGTATATGTAACGGAAATGTAAGAGGAGGTGCTCGTTGATGTCAGACAATCAAGAACAAGCACGAATTCGAGAAATTAATATTAGTCATGAAATGCGTACCTCATTTTTAGATTACGCAATGAGTGTTATCGTATCTCGTGCACTACCAGATGTTCGTGATGGGTTAAAACCTGTGCATCGCAGGGTTTTATACGCAATGAATGATTTAGGGATTACTGCTGATAAAGCATATAAAAAATCAGCGCGTATTGTTGGTGAAGTAATTGGTAAGTATCACCCGCATGGTGATTCAGCCGTTTACGAAACAATGGTACGTATGGCACAAGATTTTAGTCAACGTTATATGCTTGTTGATGGGCATGGTAACTTCGGTTCTGTTGATGGAGATTCAGCAGCAGCAATGCGTTATACAGAAGCAAGAATGTCTAAGATTTCTATGGAGCTGTTGCGTGATATTACGAAAAACACGATAGATTACCAAGACAATTACGATGGTTCTGAGAGAGAACCAATTGTATTACCAGCACGCTTTCCTAACTTATTAGTAAACGGTACGACAGGTATCGCGGTTGGTATGGCAACAAATATTCCGCCTCATCAACTTGGAGAAGTAATTGATGGCGTGCTAGCATTGAGTCATAATCCTGACATTACTATTGCGGAATTAATGGAATTTATTCCGGGACCAGATTTCCCAACGGCGGGTCTAATCTTAGGGAGAAGTGGAATTCGAAGAGCGTATGAAACAGGTCGCGGTTCTATTATACTTCGTGCTAAAGTTGGAATTGAAGAAAAGGCAAATGGAAAACAAGCAATTATTGTAACAGAGCTGCCTTATCAAGTGAATAAAGCTCGATTAATTGAAAAAATTGCAGAGTTAGTTCGCGATAAAAAAATCGAAGGTATTACAGATTTACGCGATGAGTCAGATCGAAATGGTATGCGTATTGTCATGGAAGTACGCCGTGATGCAAATGCAAACGTACTATTAAATAATTTATATAAACATACAGCGCTTCAAACAAGCTTCGGTATTAATATGTTATCGCTCGTGAATGGGGAGCCACAAGTATTAAACTTAAAACAAACTTTATATTATTATTTAGAGCATCAACAGGTAGTTATTCGTAGACGTACTGCTTATGAATTAGAGAAAGCGGAAGCTCGGGCTCATATTTTAGAGGGGTTACGAATTGCATTAGATCACCTTGATGAAGTAATTACTTTAATTCGTAGTTCAAAGACTGCTGATATTGCAAAACAAGGATTGATGGAACGTTTCGGTTTAAGTGAAAAACAAGCGCAAGCAATTTTAGATATGCGTCTGCAACGCTTAACAGGACTAGAACGTGAAAAAATTGAACAAGAATATCAAGACTTAATGAAGTTAATTGCTGAATTAAAGGCCATCTTAGCAGATGAAGAAAAGGTTCTTGAAATTATTCGTGAAGAATTAACAGAAGTAAAAGAACGCTTTAATGATAAAAGAAGAACAGAAATTACAATTGGTGGTATGGAATCAATTGAAGATGAGGATTTAATCCCAGAGCAAAATATCGCTATCACACTTACTCATAATGGTTATATCAAAAGGTTACCAGCTTCTACGTACAAAACACAGAACCGTGGAGGACGTGGTGTACAAGGAATGGGTACGAATGATGATGACTTTGTTGAGCATTTATTGACAACGTCTACACATGATCATATTCTATTCTTCACAAACAAAGGTAAAGTATACCGTACAAAAGGATATGAAATTCCAGAGTATAGCCGTACGGCAAAAGGTATACCAATTGTTAATTTGTTAGAAGTAGATAAAGGTGAGTGGGTCAACGCTATTATTCCAATCCGTGAATTTGGTGATGATCAATTCTTATTCTTCACAACAAAACAAGGTATTTCTAAGAGAACGCCTCTTTCATCATTTGCCAATATACGTACGAATGGTTTAATTGCAATTTCCCTTCGTGAAGAGGACGAAGTAATCTCTGTACGCTTAACATCTGGTGATAAGGATATTATTGTTGGAACAAGTAACGGTATGTTAATCCGTTTCAATGAGCAAGATGTTCGTTCTATGGGACGTAATGCGGCAGGTGTAAAAGCTATTACACTAGGTGATGAAGACCAAGTTGTAGGTATGGAAATTGTTGAAGAGGATATGAACGTTTTAATTGTAACCAAAAATGGTTACGGAAAACGTACACCGGTTGATGAATATCGTCTACAAAGTCGCGGTGGTAAAGGTTTAAAAACATGTAATATCACAGATAAAAACGGTAAATTAGTAGCAGTTAAGTCTGTAACTGGCGAAGAAGATATTATGCTAATTACAGCTGCGGGTATTATTATCCGTATGCCAGTTGATCAAATTTCTCAAATGGGTCGTAATACGCAAGGTGTACGATTAATCCGTTTGGAAAATGAACAAGAAGTAGCAACAGTAGCAAAAGCGCAAAAAGATGAAGAAGATGGAAGCGAAGAGGCTTCTGAAGAATAAGAGTGGGGATTTTCCCTCTCTTATTTTTTTTTAGAATAATACTTGCATAGAGATGGGAAAGTCTATATAATAGGCAGAGTCAGCAAATGAGAGATACAAGGTATCGAAAAAACTTGTTGACGAAAATAATATACTGTGTTATATTATAAAAGTCGCTAAAACGCGATATTGAACTTTGAAAACTAAACGAAACAAACAACGTGAAACGTCAATTTTTATTTTAGATGCTAGATAAACTAACTTTATTGGAGAGTTTGATCCTGGCTCAGGATGAACGCTGGCGGCGTGCCTAATACATGCAAGTCGAGCG